>NZ_JBBMEK010000083.1:0-12106 GCF_040096555.1 Coprococcus intestinihominis
GTCCATCTTCTTGTTCATTAGCTGTTTGAACTGTCTGCCACGGCGCATCATGTTTAACTGTTCTTCCATAATACTTCCCCTCTGTCTGATTTTCACTGATTTAAACTACACTCACCGTCTGATCTGAATTAAAAGGCGGTGAGTATTTATGATCTGTTATATTATACACCGTTTCCGGTGGTTTTTTCAAACTTTTGTCGGAAGAATTTTTAATCTGACAGATACGCTGTGACAATATCTTTGTCAACCTGCGCCCCAATGACATCATAAACCGGCTGGGCAGCCTGTTAATTGTTCAATACAGCCTGTTGATTCGCTGTGAAGCAGACTTACAGACTTTTGTGAAGCAGACTTAATACAGTATTCAGGTCGTTCACACCCATCTGTCCCGGAGCAGAGGCTTTGCCTGCTGCACCAAATGTCAGTGCAGAACCGAATACTTCACCGCAAAGACGGCTGATCACACCTGTACCTGCCATAGACATCGTAATGATCGGTCTGTCCGCATACAGTCTGTTCATCTCTTCTGTTGCAGAAAGCAGTGTCAGTACATCCAGTTTGCTCTGAGGCATCACCGCAATCTTTGGAATGTCTGCGCCAAGATCCTGCATTTTGCGAAGACGGCCAACGATATCATCCTTATCCGGTGTCTTGTCAAAATCATGGTTGGAAGCAACAACTTTGACGCCGCAGGCATGGGCTGCTTCAATAATCTCTTTCACCACTTCATCCCCTGTAAAGGCTTCCACATCCACCAGGTCTACATTGCCTGTCGCTGCGATTTCCTTGTTCAGTTTTGCATAATCTGCTGCTTCAATGGCCTTTTCGCCGCCCTCTTTGGATGTACGGAAAGTAAAAAGAATCGGTGTATCTTTTAAAACCTGGCGAAGGTCTGTCAGAACATCCTTCACTTTTTCAATATCAAAAACATTTTCAAACCAGTCTACACGCCACTCAACAACATCTACCGGAATATTTTCAAATGTTTTAGCTTCATTGATAATGTCTTCTTTTGTCACACCAACGATTGGCACACAGATTTTCGGAATACCTTCGCCGATTTTAATATTTCTAACTTCTACTGCTTTCATACTCTCAGACTCCTCTTTTTTATTGTTCTGTCTTCGCTAAAAGACTTCCGTATCTCACATTAACAAAAACTGCCAGCAGCACGCCGATAACGGTAATAACAATGTTCATCATGATCACCTGCATGGATGACATTTTCGCTGCCGCACTTAAAATTGTATAGTTGCACAGACTGGATGCGATCATGACCAGACTGGTAATGGTCCCCTTGATATTCGGGAACAGATCATTCACTGTTGCTGTTGCCATCTGAAGGGCACCGCCTGCAGCTGCATAACCGATCACAAATGCTCCCACGAAGCAGATCATCGGTGTTTTCACCAGGTAAATCAGAACCAACATGGCAACGGAAATTACCGGATAGATCACCAGGAAACGGACCTGTTTGAACTTTGTGATGAGTAAGCTTGTTACCACCAGCGCCACCATGGTTCCCGCTGAATAATATGTCTGCATCATGGAAACCGACTCTGATGGAATACCGGCGATTTCTTTACCAAATGTCTGTGCACAATTGAGCCACAGCTGGAAAGTCGCTGTACTTGTAAAACCGATCAGGATCAGTGCAATACTTTCCACTGAGAAATTGGCATTTTTCAGACTGCTGATAAAAGACTCAGATTTGGCTGCCGCATTACCTGCAGGCATCGGTGCAAAGATGGCCAGTACGCCCAGAATACCGATAGCAATACCGCCAGCTACCGGCAGTGCTGCATAGGATAAGGAAGTACCTGCTGCCACATAGGCTACCTGACTATTCGGTGAAAATGCGATGCCTATAAAAAAGATAACATAGGATGCTGCACCAATCAACACTGAAATTCTTCTTCCCAGCTTATCAGACAAAGGCCTTGCAAAAGGAAGGGAAACATCGAAGGTACCGAAGAAGAACGCAATATTCTGAATGTGCTGGCCAAACACGATTATTTGTAAAAACTCATAAAAATCCCCTATTTGATATCCCCCCTAAGAAAGAAACCTCCGCTAAAACAACGCGCACCCGCACGAAACGTTTTAGCGGAGGTTTCCTTCTTAGGGGTATTTTAAATTCAGAAAGGATCAGAGGGGATTTTTATTCGGAGTTTTTTGGCTCATCAGGGTGCGCACCGGATGATGCTTTTTAGCCGTTTTCAGCTTTAGGATATAACCATTGTAAACCGTAAAAAGTTCATTGAGCGCAATAGAAAGAAAAAAACAGCTAAATATATAACTGCTCATTCCCAAAATATCTACTCATAATACTTGTAATAATTGTACCAAAGTATGACCATTCTCTTCTTTACTCATCACTGGTCTTTTATTAAACTGCTTAAATCCATTTTCCCTTTCATAGAAATTCAAAAGTTTCTCTTTATTTTCTGCCTCCAAAAAAATGACCTTCCCACCTGCCATATATTGAATTTCTCTTATCTTATCAATTGCCAAATTAAGTAACTGCTTTCCAGTTATTCTTTTGTCATTTTCGTATTGAAAATTCTTTCCCAACTGAGCTATAAGGTACGCTGCAAGCATATATTGCTCATTCTCTTTATCTAATTTACTCACCCTTGCTATTTTTCTCTTCACAGTATTACTTAACCCTTCACAATACACTGAAATTGGTTTTATCGTAATTGTAAAATACCCCACCATTTCCTTTTCTATTTTTGTAAATACAAGATATGTAACGGACTGATTCTTTTTTGTAAAATTAATTGATTGCTCTATTAAAAATTTATGGACATCATTATTTTTAGTACAACAAAAGGTGGAGTATATACGCCTTAATAATTCTTCTCCACCCTTATCGTATCGTAAGTATTCTTTGATGTTCAACACCACAAATAACTCATTCATGTAAGAGCTTCCACTCCTCCATAAAATCCCTTATTTCATCAGGATTCTTGAGTTCTTCATACATCACCATTTCCTCATCCTTTTTCATCTGCAATGATTCCTGATAAGATACCTCTATAGCATTTGCAAAAATTTCAGCCTGCTCATTGTCCGAAATAATAAAATTCTTTAAAATACTAGATGTAGCCATTATAATCCCCCTCAATCCATTCATTCAATTTCTTCCCTATCCAACCAAGCATTTCTTCTTTATATTGCTATTATATGCAATCCGATTACAAAAAGCAATGCACATTCATCGACAAAAAACGACGCTGATTCTACAACGCCGTTCCTCTTTTCGGAATAAAAAATTCTGTCATATCTGTTTTCTCTAATTCCAACAATCGTACCTTTTTATCAATTCCGCCTGCATATCCCGTCAAGCTGCCATTTGCACCGACCACACGATGACATGGAATGATAATAGAGACTTCGTTATGCCCTACTGCACCGCCAACTGCCTGTGCAGACATATGATCCATGCCATGTTTTTCGGCCAGTTGTCCGGCAATCTCTCCGTATGTCGTTGTCTGACCATACGGGATCTGCAGCAAAATCTGCCACACTTCCTGTCTGAATGCAGAGCCGATTGGATGCAGAGGCGGTGTAAAATTCGGTTCTTCGCCGGAAAAATACACATCCAGCCACCTTTTTGCCTCTGCAAGAATCGGTGTTTCCCTCACAATATGTTCATCCGGAAGTATGTTGGCAAAGTATTTCTGCCCAACAAACCACAATCCTGTCAGACCGATTTCATCAGCAGCCAACAGGATATCCCCCATTGGTGACTGATATTGACATGTACATACCATCATTTTCCTCCATCTTACTTCTTCTGTGTCTTCGGTTTATAATCTCTCATTCCCGAAATAGCTCCGCCTGCTACTGCCCACAAATACAGACTGGCCACACTGCAGTAAGGACTAAACCGCCTGCGATACTTTTCAAACAACTTCCGGTCAATCTTGCGGTGATGATAAACCATACGAAGTCCACGCTGGATAGCCAGATCATCATAGCTGAATATATCCGGCCGCTGCAGACAGAAAAGCAAGATCATCTCCGCTGTCCATACACCAATTCCTTTCAGAGAAGCCAGTTCTTTGATGGCCGCCTCGTCCGACATCTGAGCGACTGTTTCCAGATCAAAGACGCCCTCATGAACCTTTCTGGCAAAGTCCGTAATATATTCTGCCTTACGAAAGGTCATCCCCAAAGACTGCAGCTTGGAAATGTCCGCTGAAAGAATAGTTACAGCATTCACTTCTCCCAAAGTCTCCTTCATCCGCTGCCAGATGGTTGCCTGTGCTTTCGTAGAAATCTGCTGACCGATAATATGATGAACCACTGCAGAAAACAAATCTGTATCCACTTCTCTTTCTATCATCCCTATCTGATCAATGACTTCTGACAGCTTTTTGTCTTTATTTCGAAGATAAGTTATCTCATTTTCACCATATTCAAAATACATCCTTCATCTCCCATCCACACATTCTGCACAGACTCTCTTCAATTTCTTCATCCAGATTATTCCTTTCATCCATAGCCCTGCATTACACGCTTTGCAGTTTTAACTCCCCCTATCATACCATGAAATATTCCCTTTTACAAGTGAAAAAGCAAACAGTTGTTCTTTTTAGTTTCAAAGGCAACTATTTGCTTCTGCAAAACACTATAAAAATCTATTATGCTGTCATCAAAAATACGTTCTATTCATCTGCACGTCTCAGCTTATGGATCATTTCCTCGCAGATCTCAAGTGCACTCTTGCCGTCAGTCTGAACAACGATATCCGCTGCTGCTTCATACTTTGCTCTTCTTGCTTCCATCAAATCCGCAATATACTCTACATTCTTGTGACCATTCAAAAGCGGACGTTCGTCACTGTCCTTCACGCGGTCAAGAATGGTCTGCGGGTCTGCTTTCAGAAGAACAACCTTGCCGTTCTTCTTCATCTCAGCCACGTTGCGTTCACGCATAGCCACACCGCCGCCACAGGAAATAATGACATTCTGCTTGGACTGCATGTCAATCAACAACTGTGTCTCAAGGTTGCGGAAGTATTCCTCTCCATAAGTCTCAAAAATTTCCGAAATGCTCATGCCCTGCTGTTCGGCGATCACCTGATCCATCTCAACCACATCCATGGCCAGTGCATCTCTCAAAAACGCAGAGATCGTACTCTTTCCTGCTCCCATGAAACCGATCAGCACAATATTGTAATCGAAAAGTTTCTTTCCCTGAATCTTCTTGCTGTTGTAGAGAACTCGCGCATAAATATCAGCAATCTCTTCCTGATGCACATTACCTTTCAATTCTATGTCCAGTGCCTCTATCTGTCTGCTCTCCTGCTCCGGCTGAAGAATCTGCATCTGATTCTTCTCCTTCAATGCCATAATCTTCTCAACCACATCGAATCGTTTCATCAATATATCTGCAAGCTGAGTATCACAGGATAAAAGTTCCTGCCGCAATAAATCCAGTTCCTTCATGTTCCGCTCTCCTTGTTTCTGTAGTTTAACGCTTTAAGTTATTACATTGTACCATAAATTTACAACTAAAGAAACCTGTAATTTCATTTATTTTATTGGTTATCCTGCGCAGTTTTCATACGAACTACAACATTCACAATCATCATCTGAATTTTTCTTTCCAAAAACAGGACCCGCTTTTGCGGGTCCTGATAAAAGATTCATATGTTATGCTTCATCAATGGCTTTGCCGATATCATGACGCATATATTTGTTGTCAAATTCAATCCATTCGGTTGCTTTATAGGCATTAGCTCTTGCTTCTTTCAGCGTTGTGCCTTTAGCTGTGACACCAAGTACACGTCCACCGTTTGTCACAATGCCTTTTTCATTGCGCTTTGTGCCTGCATGGAAACAATAGTAACCTTCATCCGCATGAAATTTCTCAAAACCTGTGATCGGATAACCTTTTTCGTAGGAAACCGGATAACCATCAGAAGCCAGGACAACACAAACTGCCGCATTGTTTTCAAATTCCAGATGCTTTTCAGCCAGTTTGCCGTCGATGCATGCCTCAAACATTTCCACCAGATCTGTCTTCATTCTCGGAAGTACAACCTGTGTTTCAGGATCACCGAATCTGGCATTATATTCCAGCACCTTCGGACCGTCTTCTGTCAGCATCAAACCAACAAAAAGGATGCCCACAAAATCTCTGCCTTCTGCTTTCATCGCTGCCATCGTAGGCTTGAAAATATGCTCCATACAGAAAGCATTCACTTCTTCTGTATAGAAAGGACTTGGGGAAAATGTACCCATACCGCCTGTATTTAAGCCCTGATCGCCATCTTTTGCACGTTTATGATCCTGAGCAGATGTCATCGGTACAATATTGGTTCCGTCACAGAAACAAAGGGCCGACACCTCACGTCCTGTCATAAACTCTTCCACAACCATCTGATTGCCAGCTGAACCGAATTTCTTGTCTTCCATGATCTCTTTAACACCGGCGCGGGCTTCTTCAAGATTCTGGCAGATAAGAACACCTTTGCCCAGGGCCAGACCATCAGCCTTTAATACGATTGGCATCTTGGCCGTTTCAAGATAATCAAGGGCTGCCTGCGGATCCGTGAAATTCTCATAAGCAGCAGTCGGAATACCATATTTTTTCATCAGATCTTTGGAAAAGGCTTTGGAGCCCTCGATAATGGCTGCATTCTTACGCGGTCCGAATACTCTCAGTCCTTCTGCCTCAAAAGCATCCACAATACCGCCCACCAGCGGATCATCCATGCCGATCACCGTCAGATCAATGGCTTTTTCCTTTGCAAAGGCAACCAGCTTATCAAATTCCATGGCACCGATCGGTACACATTCTGCAACTTCTTCAATACCGGCATTGCCCGGTGCACAGTAAACTTTATCTACAAGAGGACTTTCTGCGACCTTCCATGCGATGGCATGCTCTCTTCCACCGCCGCCAACGATTAATACTTTCATTCTGCTCATCCTTTCTTTCATATATAACTCAAATATCCGCCGATTCCACCAAATCAAAAGGCAGAATCGGCGGATGAACCTATTCAAAATCAACTCACAAATTCCGATACAGGATTCAAAGTCACATTGCAGACTTGGAGTCTTGAAGTCTACTCCTCTACAAACACTCTGCCATCCTTCACATGCACTTTGTCATGGGCGATCAGATCAATAACTTTCGGCATAATCTGCCATTCAGCCTGCTCCATAATTCTGCGCTGAAGCACCTCAGGCGTATCATCCGGGCGTACTTCCACCGGCTTCTGCATGATGATCGGGCCTGTATCAGTTCCCTCATCAACAAAATGCACCGTTGCACCGCTGATCTTCACACCACGCTTTAAGGCAGCCTCATGAACATGCAGTCCATAATAACCGGTTCCACAGAAAGACGGGATCAACGACGGATGGATATTGATCATCCTGTTTCTGTAGGCTTTGATCATCTTCTCTGGCACAACCACCATAAAGCCTGCCAATACAATGAGATCCACACCCCGGGCATTGACAGCTTCCAGCAGAGCATCATTAAAAAGCTCACGATCTGCATACTGTTTCGGAGAAATACATACCGCTTCAATACCGGCTTTCGCCGCTCTCTCCAGTGCTTTTGCCTTTGGATTATTGCTGATCACCACTTTGATCTCTGTGTCGGTGATACGTCCATCGGCAATGCTGTCGATAATGGCCTGGAGATTGGTGCCGCCGCCGGATACAAGTACTGCAATCTTTAACATAATGTCACACCCTTTTCGCCCTCTGTCAGTTCACCAACGATATAGGCTTTCTCACCTGCTTCTTCAAGAAGCTTCATTGTCTTATCAACATCTGCAGGATCAACACCAATCACCATACCAAGACCCATGTTGAAAGTATTGTACATCATCTGTTCGGCAATATCACCTTTTTCTGCAATAAGTTTGAAGATAGCCGGAACTTCGTAGCTATTTTTCTTCACAACAGCATGAACACCTTCCGGCAGCATACGTGGAATATTCTCATAAAATCCGCCGCCCGTAATATGGGAGCATCCCTTAAGCGTCACACCGCCGTCTTTAACTGCCTTCAGGGCTTTGACATAAATTCTTGTAGGCGCGATCAATGCTTCACCTAAAGTTGTGCCAAGTTCATCATAGTATGTATCCAATGATTCCTTTGTCATATCGAATACTTTGCGGACAAGGGAGAAACCATTGCTGTGTACACCGGAAGAAGCGATGCCGATAAGCACATCACCTTTCTTCAGATTCTCACCTGTGATCAGATCCTTCTTATCTACAACACCTACTGCAAAACCTGCAAGATCGTACTCATCCTCAGGCATCAGTCCCGGATGCTCCGCTGTCTCACCGCCGATCAGTGCTGCACCGGACTGCTTGCACCCTTCAGCAACACCGCTGACGATTGTGGCAATCTTCTCAGGATAGTTCTTGCCGCATGCAATATAATCAAGGAAGAAAAGCGGTTCACCGCCGGCACAAGCCACATCATTCACACACATAGCCACTGCATCAATACCGATCGTGTCATGTTTGTCCATAAGGAAAGCCAGTTTCACTTTTGTGCCGCAGCCATCTGTACCTGATAAAAGGATCGGCTCTTCCATTTTCTTGATATTTTCAAGAGAAAAAGCACCTGAAAATCCGCCAAGACCGCCAAGTACTTCCGGACGCATGGTTCCTTTGACAAATTTCTTCATGAGTTCTACTGATTCGTATCCTGCTTCAATATCTACACCGGCATTTTTATAATCCATTTATATTTCCTCCTTGATAAAAGCACTCTGATTATGATTAATTGTTCGATTCAAAATCCGTTCCCGGATTCTTATTTCACTATTTCTATCTGCTATTTCGTTGGGTAATCACCGTTAAAACATGCCATGCAGAAACCACCTGCGGCATCCGGACATGCAGCTACCATACCCTCACTGGACAGGAAGGCAAGTGAATCCGCTCCCGTCATCTTGCAGACCGCATCCACTCCCTGCTCATGGAAGATCAGTTTCTTCTCTTCCGGCATGGAAGCGCCATAATAACATGGATGTGAAATGGTTGCTGATGCGATCCTCAGATGGACACTCTTAGCTCCGGCATGGCGAAGCAGCTCAACTAACGTCTGAGCCGTTGTACCGCGCACCATGGAGTCATCCACAACCACAATGTTCTTGTCCTTCACCTGGCTCTTAATCACAGAAAGCTTCATATGAATCTTTCTGTCAAACAAAATCCCTTCCGGCTTCACCAGATTATTACCGTAGTATTTATTTTTTACAAAAGCATCCACCATAGGGATTCCCAGTGTATCTGCATATCCGGCTGCTGCTGCCAGACCCGAATCCGGTACCCATACAACCGCATCTGCATCTGCAGGCGCTTCCTTTGCCAGATGGCATCCCATATTGTATCTCGCCTTGTAAACTTCCTGACCACCGAAGACACTGGCCGGATGTGAATAATAAATATACTCATAAATGCAGGCACGTATCGGCTGCGCCGGCATACCCTGGATGGAATGCGGGCCTTCTGCATTGATGACCACAATCTCCCCGGGCTGGATATCTCTCACATAATCAACATTCAATTCATCAAAGGCACATGTCTCTGAAGAAAGGAACCATGAATGATCTTCCCTGCCAAGTACCAGCGGACGAATGCCCTGGGGATCTCTGACACCGATCACCTTTCTCGGCGTCATCACCAGCATCGCGTATCCGCCTTTGAGCATCGGCATAATAGAAGCAATCGCCTCCTCAATGGTCGGATAATTATTTCTTGCTCTGGAAATCAACACAGAGATTACTTCCGCCGCTTCCATTGTCTGGAATACAGAACCTTTCAGTTCCAGATCATGGCGAATCTCCTCGATATTCGTCAATCCGCCGTTTAAAGCAACAGCCATATGACCGCTTGTGTAACGGATCACGATGGGCTGTGCATTCTCGCGGGCATCCGATCCGTCATATCTGAGAATGTGGCCAATACCTGCATGTCCCTGAAGCTTCTCGAGCTTCATTTCATCAAAAACTTCTGTCACAAGGCCTTCATCCTTCACATAGGAAAAATTACCCTGATTGTCATTCACACAGATACCTGCTGCCTCCATGCCGCGATGCTGCATGGAAAACAGTCCGTAATATATTAAATGGGATGTATGAAAGCCGTTATTGTCAAACATGCCAAACAAACCACATCTGTCCATCATTTTCTCCATCTGCTTACATCTCCTTTAAATACGCTTCATAGCCGATATGCTCAAGCTTGTCAGCCTTATTCAGTACCGTCTGCTCAAGCTTGCTGCTGTATGCTTTCAGTCTCTCACGCAATGCGGCATCCTCTGTGGCCAGAATCTTGGCTGCCAGAAGTCCTGCATTCTGTGCACCATTGATGGCCACTGTAGCAACCGGTATGCCCGGTGGCATCTGGACGATAGAATAAAGAGAATCCACACCGCCAAGAGCCTTTGTCTGCACCGGTACACCAATAACAGGGAGCACCGTCATAGCCGCAGTCATCCCCGGAAGATGGGCTGCCCCGCCGGCACCTGCAATAATCACTGAAAGGCCTTTTTCCTCGGCTGTCTTTGCATATTCGCATAATCTGTCCGGTGTTCTGTGTGCCGAAACAATCGTCAGTTCATAAGGCACCTGCAATTCATCCAGTATCTCTGCTGCCTTCGACATAACCGGCAGATCGGAATCACTGCCCATAATAATGCCAACCTTTACGCTCATTCCCATTACCTCCGTTAAAACTTGATCTTTGAATGCGCATAGCGCGCTTTAAAAAGTGCATCTTCAATCGTCTTATCTGTCACTGTGATATGCCCCATCTTACGGCCAACTCTGCATTCCTCTTTGCCATAAATATGGATCTTCACTTCAGGATACTTATAAGCTTCTTCCAGTCCATGGACTTCAGCCTTCTTATTCACATTTCCGATAATATTCTTCATCACTGTCGGGCGTATCAGTTCCGTACTGCCAAGGGGCAGTCCAAGAATCGCCCGGATATGATTCTCATACTGTGAAGTCACACAGCCCTCTATTGTATAATGTCCTGAATTGTGCGGACGCGGCGCCAGCTCATTGACAAGCACATGCTGATCCTTTGTCACAAAAAGTTCGATGCAGAGCATACCATAGGCATTAAAAGCATGCACCGCTTTCCTTGCCACATCCATGGCTTCTTCCCGACAGGCTTCTGTGATATCCGCCGGTACCGTTGTCTCATCCAGAATGCTGTTCACATGCACATTTTCTGCCACCGGGAATACCGCTACATCGCCGTTAGTGCTGCGGCAGACCAAAATCGATACTTCCTTTAAAAACGGCACATATTCTTCCACCATCAGGGGCAGCCTGCCTGCGCCCAGACTCTCATAGGCCTCGCGAATATCTTCTCTTGTATGGATCACCGCATTCCCCTTGCCGTCATAACCGCCTGTACAGGTCTTCAAAATCACCGGATAACCGAAATAGTCACAATCCTCCACCAGCTGTTCATAAGAGTCTGCCTTTCGAAAATCAGGAACCGGCAGACCATGTGACATCAGCCACTGCTTCTGATCGTATTTGTTCTGAATATGCAAAAGTGTCTCACTGGAGGGATAAACAGGACATCCCTTTGCCTCCACCTGCTGCAGCGCCTTCACACTGATGTGCTCAAATTCATACGTCACCACATCCACCTTCGAGGCCAGTTCCTCAATGGCTGCCACATCATCAAAATCTGCTACAATATGTTCATCTGCAATGCTGTGAGCCGGGCAATGCAGGGTTGGATCAAGAATTACAAAATAATCATCCAGCCGCTTAGCATCAAGAATCATCATTTTGCCAAGCTGACCGCCACCGATAATACCGATCTTATGCATGTTAAACGCTCCTTTTATAATGATATCTTATAAATAAGTGGATACTCTTATTATAAACCATTCTTATAAATTCACTTTTTCCTACCAAAAAGGCAAAATTCATCAGAATCTGACTCTATTGTAACCGTACTGAGCTTTTACGTCAATACTTAAGCGAAAAAAAGGAAAGGTTCTTTCACCTTTCCTTTTTTATTTAAAATGTATCGTTGATACTATATAAGCACAGCTTATATGTTGAGTGGCTCATTCAGTGC
>NZ_JBBMEK010000084.1:0-12075 GCF_040096555.1 Coprococcus intestinihominis
AAACCAGTATGGAAGGAATCCATTATGATGCAGAAAAAGAGGATGTTACGCTTGTAAGTATCAAAGATGAGAATGGTGGAGAGTATCATTCTGACAAATCAGGAACATATATTGCCACTTATATGGTCGTACCAAAGGATCAGAGTGACAGCTATACCATCACCCGGAAAGTGACTCTGACGGATACAGAAGGTCAGGCACATTCCGAAGAAAATGGTGGAGAGAAACAGAAGTCAGATACAGAATCTGAAGATGATTCGGATTCGCCTGTGCAGAACTACACAGATGTAGAAATTGAAACATCTGAAGAAGAGGCATCTGCACAGGCAGTCAAAGAACTCAAAGAGGATATTGAAGAAGGAAATGTCATGGTACTGTCTGCGGCTGAAAGAGCCACAAGCAGCGGTTCAACAGTCACACTGACAAAAGGAAGAACGATCTATTATCCAAGTTATCTTGGAAATTATCTTACGTGTCTGTTTACCGTAAACGGAAAGATCGCATACTGTCTCCAGTCCCAGAAAGCATCCCCACCGAGTGGAAGTTATGTGGCACAGGTACTGGACAGCAATAAAAATTTGCAGAAAGTCCTTTACTATGGCTATGGCGGGGCAGGAGATCTGACAGGAAGTTATCTGTCCGGGAAATCAGAGGATGAAAAGTATGTGTATACGCATATTGCAGCCAGCTACGCTTACGCAGGAGAAGCCGGATTTACCGGATGTAATTATAATGACCTTGTAAATGCAGGGGTTATCGCATATATCAATTATCTGTTCGGACAGGAAGAACCGCCAAAAGGTGAACTGAGCTTTTCAAGCACAAAGCTGAATGCAGTACGGGATGGAAACATCCAGAAAACACCAAATATCACACTGTCTGGAGATCACAGAAACTATGTGACATTGAGTGTGCCGGAAAATGTGACTGCACATAATCTTTCTAAAGGAACAAGTGTTACAAATGGAAAAATCCAGATTTATGGTGGAGATACATTCTATCTGTCTGCGGATTTATTACTGACAGGCAGTTATGCTTCCGGCAGCTTATATGGTTCTGTCGGAAAGACATGGAGAACGCTGGTGCTGACAACCGGAGATTCCAAGCAGGATATCGGTGTATTTGAAAGCGAAACAGCAGCTCCGGTAAGTTTCAGTGTACAGTGGCTGAATATGACACGCATTGAGTTGATGAAGAAAGATATCAATACACAGAACCCACTATCTGGAGCAGTTTACGGTATTTACACCGATAAGAAGTGCGAAAATCTGCTAATGACGATGACTGCAACCGGAACAGACGGAAAAGCAGTCAGCGATTATTTTGATGCCGCACTCAAAACTGTGTATGTAAAAGAAGTGACTGCACCGACCGGATATAAACGGAATCAGGAAGTCTATCAAGTGGATGTTGCAGCCGGTAAGACATTGACGGTAACAGCAACGGATGAGAGGGTCACTGGAAAAGTAAAGATTGCAAAGATTGATAAGGAAACATTTGCATTCCAGCCACAGGGAGACGGCGCTCTTCGAGGTGCTGTGTATGGTCTGTATGCCAAAGAAGATATCGTGCATCCGGATGGAACAACAGGAGTTCTGTATAAACAGGACAGCCTGATCGCGCAGGGAGTCATCGGAGATGATGGAACACTGGAGTTTTCAGAATTATACCTTGGAGAAATGTATGTAAAAGAAATCACTCCACCGGAAGGATATACACGGGATACTACAAAATATGAAGTATCCGTAACTTATGAAGGTCAGGACGTTGCAGAAGTGACAAGAGAGCTTACGGTAAAAGAGCAGGTAAAGAAACAGGCATTCCAGTTGATCAAAGTCAGTGAAGATGGAGAGCAGACAGAAACAGACCTGGTTGCAGGAGCAGGATTTAAGGTATATCTGATCAGCGACCTGACACAGGTGAAAAATGGGAAACTGAAACCGTCCAATGGAGAAAGCTACACGGCAAGTGATTTCAAGAATTATGACTTCAGCAAAGAGCAGGTGGCAGTCACCTATGAGAATGGAACAGCTGTACCAGTGCCGGAACTGATCACGGATACAAAAGGATATGCAGTCAGCCCGGAACTGCCGTATGGAAGTTATGTTGTAGTGGAAAGCACTACCCCGGAGAATCTGAAAACCATTGATCCATTTGTTGTAAATGTGGAAAATGACAGCAGAGAACCTATGCAGTGGAGAGTGTTTGATGACCGTCCGTTTGAGTTCCTGTTAAAAATCGTGAAGAAAGATGCACAGACTGGGAATACTGTTTTAAAGGCAGGGGCATCTTATAAGATTTACGATGTGACAAATAAGAAATACATTGAACAGGTCGTTCAGTATCCAAAAAAAGAAAAGATCAGCGTATTCCAGACCAATGAGGAAGGATATCTGATCACACCGCAGGAACTGAAGTGCTCTACCTACCGAATCGAAGAAGTGAAAGCACCGGAAGGATTTGTAAGACAGGGAAGCGAAGAGTCCCTGTATGATGGAACAACGATTATTTCACCATTAGAGCAGACTACAAAAGGAACATATAAAGAAAATCCACAGAGCGGTATTGTAATTACAGTATCCTCAAACACTGCACATCAGATTGATCCAGATACAGGAGCAGCGATTGTAGAGGTAGAACAGAAAAACGATGAACAGGTAGGAAGCCTGCTCCTGACGAAAAAGGGAGAACAGCTTACCGAAGTAACAGGAGATTCTGTTCTGGCAAAAGTAAAAGCACTGGTCTCTAAAGTAAGAAATGCTGTATCTGGTAAAGAAGAAACAGGTATCTATAAAGACTTTAAATATGAAGAAACCGGAGTAGAAGGTGCCCAGTTTGAAGTATATGCCAAAGATACCATCTATTCACCGGACGGAGCAAAGGATGAAGAAGGAAATCCAGTTGTCCGTTATGAGAAAGATGACCTGGTAGCCAAACTGACTACAGATGAAAATGGAACAGCAGTTATCTACAATCTGCCACTGGGAACGTATTATCTGAAAGAGGTTGTAGCAGGAGAGAATTTTGTCCTGAATACAGAACAGAAAGAATTTACCCTGACAGCAGAGGATGATACACAGGCAGTTGTTTATGAAGGCGTTACCTATAAAAATGAAAGACAGAAAGTTTCTGTATCGGTAGAAAAGAAGGATTCTGTCACAGGAGAAAAGCTGGAAGGTGTTATTTTTGGACTGTATGCTGCGGAAGATATCGTTTCTAATCAGGGAGAGGTTCTCGTAGAGAAAGATACCCTGCTGGAAAAGAAAGCAACAGATACAAAGGGAACACTTACTTTTGACAGTGATCTTCCACATGGAAAATACTATGTCAAAGAGGAAGTCAGAAAAGCCGGATATCTTCCAAATGAAGAAGTATGGAATGTAGATGCAACCTATGAAAATCAGAATCTTGCAAAGATTGAACTGAACAAAGAAGTTGAGAATCAGCCGACAGAAACACGTATTACCAAAACAGATGCAACAACCGGAAATGAGCTGGAAGGAGCAAAAATGCAGGTCATTGATAAAGACGGAACTGTTTTGGAAGAGTGGATCAGTACGAAGGAAGAACATGTCATTTACGGACTGCCGGAAGGAAGTTATACCTTACATGAAGAACTGGCTCCTTATGAAGATGGTTATGTGTCTGCCAGCGATGTGACGTTTGAAGTCAAAGAAGATGGCAGTGTGACAAAGGTTGAGATGAAAGACGAATATTCCAAAGTGGAAATTTCAAAAATAGACCTAACAACCGGAAAAGAACTGGAAGGGGCAAAGCTTCAGATCATCCGCAAAGACGGAACTGTTTTGGAGGAGTGGATTACGGATGGAAAGCCACATTCCGTTGCAAAGCTCCCGGTCAATGAAGAACTTACTCTGCGTGAGATCACAGCGCCGGATGGTTACGAGATTGCGGAAGATGTTACATTCACATTGAAAGATACAATGGAAGTCCAGAAAGTAGAAATGAAAGATGCCAGAACACCGGAGAAAACAACAGAAAAAACAAATGCACCAAAAACAGGTGATAACCAGAAAGTATGGCCGTTTGTTCTGCTTGCACTGGCATCTGCCGGAACAGCTACAGGAGTGACTGTATACCGCAGAAAGAAGTCAAAAATGACAGACAACAAAGAAGAAACAGAAGAAAAATAAAATAAAAATTACAGGATAAACCAATCTGACAGGGCAGGAGATGCGCATAGAGCAGCTCCTGCCCTGTCTGTAGATAAGGAGAAGAAAGATGAGACGTTTTTATACAGCAGAATCAGTAACAGAAGGACACCCGGATAAAGTATGCGATCAGATAGCAGATGCAATCTTAGATGAATGTCTGCGTTATGATCCATCTTCGAGAGTGGCATGTGAAGTCCTTGCCACAAGAGGAAATGTGTTTGTGGCAGGAGAAATCAGCAGCGGATATGAGCCGCCAGTATTTGATGTGATCCGAAAGGTTCTGGAAGAATGCGGATATTGTACAGATGGAATAGAAATGGATACGTTTGTACACCAGCAGAGTCCAGATATTGCGAAAGCAGTGAGTGTGTCGAAAGAATTTCGGGATAATATTGGTGCAAAGATAAGAGATAGAAGCAGGGGAGCTGGAGATCAGGGTGTTATGGTCGGATATGCTTGTGATGATACTCCGCAGCTTATGCCAATGCCGACTGTTCTGGCACACCGGATCACACGTGAACTTTCGGCTTGCAGAAGAAGCGGATATATCAAAGATATCTTTTCGGATGGAAAAGCACAGGTAACAGTAGAATATGAAGATGGAAAACCAGTGAGACTGGAAAGTGTTGTTGTTTCCTGCCAGCATGGTGCAGAAAAGAACCTGAAGAAGTTAGATGCCGAGATCAGAGAGAAAGTGCTTCGCTCAGCACTCAGATTACTGCCGCCGGATGAGGATACGAAGATTCTGATCAATCCGTCAGGAAAATTTGTGTGCGGAGGATTTGATGCAGATACCGGACTGACCGGAAGAAAGCTGATGGTGGATACTTATGGCAGTATGGTTCCGCATGGCGGCGGTGCATTTTCGGGAAAAGACTGTTCGAAAGTAGACCGTTCGGCAGCTTATATGGCAAGGTATATCGCCAAAAATATAGTAGCTGCTGGGTTTGCAAGCAAGTGTCAGGTGTCTTTGGCTTATGCAATCGGAGTAGCAGAGCCGGTTATGATTGAGGTAGACACCTTTGGTACAGGAAAAGTGTGTGCGGATGATTGTCTGGCGGCAGCAATCCCACTGGTGTTTGGAGTGACACCCGTTCAGATCATGGAATCCCTTCGACTGAATCGTCCGATTTTCCGTCAGACGGCAGTTTTTGGTCATTTTGGAAGAAAGGAGTTTCCTTGGGAGCGGACGGATAAGGTACTGGCTCTTCAGGATGCAATTCTGTAATGCCCTGGGTAACGGAAGAAGAGATTCAGGCAGCAAAAAATATGACTGCGTATGAGTATTTGCGAACGCATCAGGCACAGCGACTGCAAAAGACAAGGACCAGAAATGAATGGCAGTTGACGGATCATGACAGTTTTAAAATCAATGAACTGTCCAGCAAATGGCATTGGAAATCCAGAGATATCGGTGGCGTGTCCGCACTGCGGTTTCTGATTGAAGTAGATGGAATGAAATTTACAGATGCCGTAAAACTGTTGTGCGAAGAGAGTCCGTCTTTTATTCCGACACAGGCTGTGGAAAGGGAAAAACTGCCATTTAAGTTGCCGGAGAGGTATTGTAATTGCAGACGAATCAGGGCTTATTTAAACCACAGAGGAATCAGCGATGAAGTGATCACATATTGTATTTCACATGAAATCCTTTATGAAAGTGTCCCGTACCATAACGCTGTTTTTGTTGGGAAAGATGAATCCAGAAAAGCAAGATATGCATTCCTGCGAGGAATCTATGAAAAAAACGGGAAGGGATTCAAGATGGAGCAGACCGGGAGTGAAAAAAAGTACAGCTTTTGCATTCCACCTGAAAGAGAAACAAAGCGAGTTGCCGTATATGAAGCGTGTATTGATGCATTGGCACACATGACACTGGAAGAGGGAAATAGGGATAAATATCGTCTTTCCCTTGGGGGAATCGCTGCTCCGAAAGAAAACGCACAGATACAGGGTGAACGTTTTAAAAAGCCGCCGGATGCACTGGAAGAGTTTTTGAAGAACCATCCGGAAATCAAAGAAATTGAAATCTGTACCGATAATGACTTTGCAGGAAGATGGGCGAAAGAACAGATGAAAAAGCATTATGAGGGAACGTATCAGATTATCTGCAATCTGCCGGAAAAAGAAGGGGCAGATTACGCAGACCTTGCGAAAGAAAAAAAGCAGGAAAATAAATGCAGGGACAGACCATTAGAAAGAAGGTGATAGAGAATGGAAGAAAAAGAAACGATACACGTACAGATGTTGACGGAGCTGACTGGAAATCTTTTTTCCGAAGAATCCGAATGGGAAGAAGATTGGTCGGAGAGTGATGAATATGGAATGCCGTTAGATGGAACAGAACTTGCCGATTATGAAGATGCCATCCGAGAAGAACTGGAACGCTATGGGGAAGATGATCTCATGCAGTATTTTGATGGAAGTGAGTCCATTCATGGAAAAATACAAAGTGCAGTTGTTACGATAGAAAACAAAGATGGAATCCTGTACGGCTGTACCAAACTGGAATTAAATGAATTTTTAAGTCAGGAAGAACTACAGGAATTCACCGAATACATTACAGGGCAGTACAGTGACGGTTGGGGTGAAGGATTTGAGCAGAGGGATATCAAGGTAGATGGTGGAATGCTGAATGTGCATTTCTGGCATCCTGATATGGAGCAGCCGAAAATCTATGAAAAGAAAACAGAGCAGATCCCGATAAAGCTTGAGAAACAACGTCCCAAGTTACAACTCCTTGGACATGATGGGAATATTTTTTCCATTATGGGCGATGCCTCAACTCTTTTGAAAAAGAATAAACAGACAGCAGAAGCAAAAGAAATGTGTAAAAGAGTATTGGAAAGTGGGGATTATTACAAAGCACTTTTGATTATCAGTGAATATGTGGAAACCGAGTTGAGTCCACCACCAAAAGAAAATAAAAAGACAAAGAAGAAAAATCAGCCGGAACGCTGAGAAAAGAAAGGATGATGCCTATGACAAATGGCCTGAGTTTGGAAGAACTTATGAAAGAGGGAACATACCCGGAGGAATATGCCGAAGGGAAGAACTGGAAGATTTTACATGGAGATACGCTGAAACTGGTCAAAGCATTCCAGCCGGGAATCTTTGATGCAGTCATTACCGATCCACCGTATGCGTCCGGTGGAACAAAGCAGAATGAAAGAAATCGTACTACAAACCAGAAATACAGCAGTATGAGTGCTGCAAATGCACTTCCGGATTTTGATGGGGACAATAAAGATCAGAGATCATGGACTCACTGGATGGCCGAGTGGCTTTACGATGTGCGGAAAGCCTGCAAGAAAGGAGCTCCGATCTGTCTGTTCATTGACTGGCGTCAGTATCCATCGATTACCGATGCATTGCAGTGGGCAGGATGGATTTGGCGAGGAACAGCGGTGTGGGATAAGGGAAACTCCCGTCCACAGAAAGGCCGTTTCCGCCAGCAGGCTGAATACATTGTGTGGGGCAGTAACGGACCGATGCCAATCAACCGTCCAGTATCTTGTCTGCCGGGCGTCTTCCGATATGGAAATCCGCAGAACCGGATTCATGTGACAGAGAAGCCGTTGCAGCTTATGAAAGATGTCATCCAGATTTGCGAACCGGGAGGTCTGATCCTGGACCCGTTTGCCGGGGCAGGAACGACTGTCCTTGCAGCGGTTATGACAGGTTATCGTGCAGTGGGAATTGAGGTAACAGATGCCTACTACAAACTGGGAAGTGACAGAGTGAAAATTGCATTAGAAGCAGAGCAGAAAGAGGATGAAAAGTAGCCGGGATGTCCAATTGGACATCTTGTTTTTTATAGAGAAAATCAGTGGCATCCAACTGGATGCAGGAAGGAGATGGAGCGTATGGAACAGGCGCTGGCTTATGTGTGCTGTTCAGCAGAAGAAAGCCGGGTAAAAGTGCAGAAATATTGCAGAAAAATCTATGAACTTGGGTATGTACCAATCTGTCCGAGATTTGTATTCTCACCATTCTTGGAAGAGTCCGATGCAGAAGATATGCAGGGATATGGAAGAATGTCCCATATTCTTTTGCGGAGATGCCGGATGGTAGTTGTATGTGGGAAAGAAGTGACAGGAACAATGAATACCGAAATCAGTATGGCAGACAGGCTCCATATCATTTGTACGACACTTGATGGACTGGTGCAGATAAAAGAATCAAAATAAATCAGAATCGAGTTAATCCGGTGCTACAGAAACTGGTGGTACTCGTTTTGCAAGCATAGCGTTTGGATATCCAAACGCACTTTGGGGAGAACCCCAATCCCCCGGACACAGACGGAAATGGAAAGGAAGGATCAAGTCATGTTAAGAAATGGAGTAATGATTGTAATCGCATTGATGAGCGGAGGATTTATAGGAGTGATAGTGACCTGTTGCATGGTTGCAGCGAAAAAATCCGATGAGGAGCTTGGCGATATGATGAAAGAGAAAAGAGAAGGGACGGTGATGCAATGCGAAAACGAAACCATGTGATCCCGGTGCGGTTAAATGCAAGGGAACTCAGGGAATTGGAGGAACAGGTGGAAAAAAGCGGACTGAGTCGGGAAGAGTTTATGCGTTCGCTGATCTTAGGAGCACAGGTACACGCAAAACCTTGTGAACATCACCCGGAACTGCTTAGGAAGATAGCGGGTCTGTGCAATAATGCGAACCAGCTTGCCCATGTTGCGAATGCTTCGGGAATGGCAAGTGAGCAGAGTGTACAGGAAATGCTCCGGCTTACCAAAGAGACATGGCATCTGGTAAAGGAAGAGTGGTAATGACAGATGGCTTATACAAGTGTTATCCCCGTCCACCGCCTGGACCGTTCCATCGAATATGTGAAAGACAAAGAAAAAACCACACAGAAAGCAGACTCTCTGGAGGCTGCCATTGATTATGCCATGAACCGGACAAAGACGGAACAAGCGGTCTTCGAAGATACCATCGGATGCACCAATGAAAATGCGTATGAAGATATGCTGACAACGAAAAAGAGATTCCATAAGATGGGCGGTGTGGAAGGATACCATCTGGTACAGAGTTTTGCAGAAGGTGAGGTGACACCGGAACTGGCACATCTCATCGGGCAGGAACTGGCAGACCGGCTCTTAAAAGGACAGTTTGAAGTAGTCATAACAACACATCTTAATACCAGACACTATCATAATCATATTGTCTGGAATTCTGTAAGCATGGTGGACGGACATAAGTACCATAGTAATGCTAAGAGTTATTATACGGAGATCCGTAAGATTTCCGATGACCTGTGCAGAAAATATGGTCTGTCTATCATTGAATCCAATCAGAAAAAATCAATCCCTTATGTACAGTGGAAAGCAGAACAGGAAGGAAAACCGACATGGAGAATGGCGATCCGTTTGGATATCAGGGAATCGGTACAGGAAAGCTACTCCTGGTTACAATTCCTAAAAGAGATGGAAAAGCGGGGTTATACATGGAAACTGAACAGGAAATACATTTCTTTAAAAGCTCCGGGAATGGAGCGGTATATCCGTCTGCGTTCTCTCGGAAAAAACTATTCCGAAGAGGAAATACGTGGGCAGATACTACAGCCAAAGGTGAAACGAGTCTATCAAAAGGCAGTACAGATTCATCCCAAAAAGAAACTGACCGGGATTCAGGCACTGTATTATTCCTATTTATATCAAATGGGGGTACTGCCAAAAAGACCGAAAAGGAGTCCATACGCTGTCAGAGAGGATATCCGGAAACTGGACCGCAGGATTGAACAGATTGAATTTCTACTGAAACATGACATCATAACCAGAGAGCAGCTTGCCGCGTACCGAGAGCCATTGCAAAAGCAGATTGCGGAACTTATGAAAGAACGCAGAAGATTGTATCGGAATGGGGGCAGGGAGACTGGGGAAGAACGATTGTCCGAAATCAATGAGGAATTGAAGCGACTCCGTAAGGAAGTTCGTATGACCGTTCAGATTGAGAAACATTCCTTGGAAATCGAAGCGAGACTTCAGGAAGCGGAAGAACAGAGCCAGAATGAAAAACGTGTGGAAGATAAAGAAAGAATGCAGAAAAGTCAGGAGGTGAGATAAGTATGAATTACGGAGCAGAACCGGCAGATCAGGTGGTACGGTACAGTCTGGAAGGGATGGAGTATTCGCTGAAGATCACCGGGAATGTAGCAAAGCATGTGGCAGTCTTTATTGCTGCCGCCTTGAAGGACCAGAAAAAGACAAGAGGGAAAACAAGACTTACCAGAATGTTAAAGGAACAGCGCCCGATGAAATTTTTTACCGTTCCGGGTGACCGTTTAAAAGAATTTGCAAAAGAAGCCAAGGCGAGAGGTATCTTATATGTAGTCATCAAAGATAAGGTGAATCCGGACCAGACAGAGGTCATGGTATTTGCAGATGATGCAGCGAAGATGAATCGGGTATTAGACCGGATGAATCTGGATTTTGTAAAAGCAGAATCAGGCTCTATGGTTACGGAAGCAGTGGAAAAAGAGACTGCACCGGAAAAGGCAGAAAACCAGATGGAAAAAGAAACCGGGGAGAATGTACGGACAGAGACCGTTGTCCTGCCGGAAGGCAAGATAGAATTTGAACTGGACGATGCGGAAGAAATGTTCCAGATCGGGGATGAGGCTTTCCCGGAAGGAAATTTTACACAGGCGCAGGAGGGGGAAGAAAAGAATCCATCCGAACCTTTCTCGCGCAACAGAAATACTTCTTCCGATCGGGAAATTAGCTGGAAAGAAAAGAATGAAAAACCATCTGTGCGGAAAGAACTCGGAGATATCCGCAAGGAACAGGAAGAGAAACGTAAGAGGCCGGACAGACGGAAAAATGCCAGAGAGAGCCGGAAGAAACGTAAGAATATGAAAACGAAAGGCAGGTAATGTATATGGATTTAACAGATATGATTTCAGGGGGAACGGAAGAACAGCAGGTTCCTGAACAGAAATTGATGAAAGAAGAATATGCAGCCAAAAAACAGCAGGAAAGAGAAGAGGTATGGGCTGAAGTAGATTCACAGGCACAGGGAGTTTTTCAGGATGGAGAAAAACTGAAAGGCTTTCTGGACTTTATGGCAGAGTGTAATACCCAGAGAACACCGAATCTGCTTTTGATTTACGGACAGCATCCAGATTTTAAGGTGGTAAGGTCTTATGAACGCTGGAGAGAAGAACACCGTTCGGTCAAAGTCGGGGAACATGGCATTACTTATATGATTTCCACTGAATACGAAAAAGACGGAGAAATGCGGAGAGGGTATACGATTGGAAAAGGATTTGACATCAGTCAGATGTCTGGAAAGCCATTGGAAGAACGCCCTCAGCGAAGTCTGACAGAACTGATAGGAACTGTCTTAAAAGACCAGTCGGTACGTGTGCAGATTGAGGATGATCTGCCAGACAAAGTGCAGGCCCAGTACAATCCGAGATACCGTACCATTTATATCCGCAACGGAATGAGTGAAGTAACGACATTCCATGCACTGAACAGAGAACTGGCGTGTGCAGCACTGGACCAGCATACCGGAACCTACAGCCGACAGAAAGTCAGTGCACAGGCTTATTGTGCAGCCTATGTGATTGCGAAACGTTATGGTGTGGATGTTACCGGATTCAATCTGGAGTATATTGCACAGAGAAATGAATGTGGAAAGAAAGATCCACAGGAACTGAGAGACTTTTTAAATGATGTCCGTCAGGCTTCCTATAGTATCCGAAACCATATCGAACGGAATTTTGGTGCAAAGGAACAGGAGTATGTAACCGATGAGTTCGCAATCGGAGACCCTGTAAAAACACCGGAAACCAAGGATGAAAAAGCATCTGGAAAAGAGAAAAAAGCAAAGAACCAGCCGGAACGATAAAAGTGAAAAAGTTGGACGGTTGGAGTAGCTAT
>NZ_JBBMEK010000085.1:0-11966 GCF_040096555.1 Coprococcus intestinihominis
TGCCTCAGAGCCTCCCTCCTGGTCGTCCTCGAATACATACTTCGCACCCGGAAGTGTAAATGCTCTCGGAGAAAACTCCGGGCCAGAAATAATCAGCCCCATTTCTCGCATTTCCTGCATGTAATGACACGTTGAGCTGGTAGACTTCAATCCGATCCCGTCCCCGATCTCACGGACGCTCGGTGGAAATCCCTTCTCGCTCATGTATCGCTTGCAGAAATTCAAAATATCTTTGTGACGTCTTTTTACTATCTTTTTCTCTACCATATGTTGTACCTCCAATCCGGATCCACTTTGTAAAATATTGCTATAAATGCTGGATCATATTCTGCCGACATCGGATATTCGCCACGGATCCGGAATACTATTTCCTCGATGTCCGGCTCGTTCAGATCTTCCAGCTTGCAACCATATTCTTTTTCCAGATCATCTAGCTCGTCATCCAGGCTCAGGATCTGCCGCTCTGGTTCCGGTTTCCAGTCCTTTGGAACTCTCTCATACTCTTCACGTCTCCGCTCCCAGTATTCATCCTCATTCGGTATGCTCCACATTTTTACTCCTTCCAAACTTCATTAGCTTCTTTCTTGCAATCTCGCTCCGTGTAATAATCATACAAGAACTCTTTCTGTGCTTTTGTCATGTCTCTAACCAGGCTTCCGGTCGCAAATGCGATCCCCTGCGATGGATTGTGAAGCAGTACCCAGCCCCGATCTGTAAGCCAGCCTCCAGCGTCAAATATATCTTCGCTCTGATCCGGGTAATTCTCTTCCACGTATTTATTCGCCCAGTCTTGGTGCTCTCCCCACTCAACTTCATGGAAAGTTCCATTCGGCTCCAACCACCCGAAATCTCCGGTTGTATGCTCTTTTTCATCCATCATACGGGTTATGAAGCTGTCAAGTCTCGCCTGCTCTCTATCTTCGTTCGTTTCCTCTCCTAGCTCTTTTCTTACTGCTCTTTGTTCGCCTTCCGAAAGATGTTCCATCGCCACATTGAACCTTTCTGTCATTCTATCCAGATCACTTTTCAAGGCTTTTTTCGACTGAGGTATCTTCCAGACATTCATACCACTTGGTAGTTCTTCCTCTTCTCCTGGCTCATATGTTTCCAGGTGGTACGTTCCGTCAGCAGTATTGCCTTTCAGTGCTGCTCTTCCCATCAGGATATCTTCTGCATACCTCCGGATCTGAGCTTTCGGTGTGTCTGTTCCGGTCATACTGTCCACCAGGATTTCCATGATTTTCTCAATACTCTTTTCCCCAGAGTAAAACCACTCCCTAGCGATCTGAGTAATAAACTCTCCCGTGATTCCAAAAGAAAGTATTCTTTTTTCTCCTCCCATCTCCGTACCTCCTACTCTTGATTGCAATAATCAATAAATGCCGTGATTGTCTCGTCTGCCTCGCAACGTGTATAAAGTCTCTTTTTGCGGTTTTTCTTTCTCCATAGCGGTAACCCGTGCATTTTCCGCTGGTTATTTGTCAGCAACATCGGTTTCATGTTTCCCATGCTCTCTCCATCTCCGGAGGTCTGCCGCCTCCGGTCGGCACTATTTAATCAATCCAGAAGTAATTCCTGGCTGATCGTGTACTGTTCCTGGAGCTTTTCAAAAGCTCTTTCAGTTACGGTGTATTCAAACCATCCGTCCATGTAATGATAATTTGATCTGAGGTTCTTTGCCTCTTTCACACCATCTTTTTTGATCCCTCTGCCTTTCAACTCCAGCGGAGTGTTGATGTGGTAATGTCTGCCGTAATAGCTCCGCTCTGCTTCGATCTGACACTTTGGCTTCTGTTCTCCCATTTCTGGAGTGTAGCAGTACAGCCCCGGTTTCTCCGGAATCACTGCTGGCTTTTCTTCCGGTCTTGCATTTTCCAGGCGTCTTGTCCTGATCTGCTCCTGGAGCGTTTCAATCTCTCCAGGTTTGAAATTGCCCTCCTCATGGCAAACTGCCATGATCTCTGCATACTCCTCTACTACCTGGTTGTTAGATGCCAGATTGATAAGCTGTGTCAGGTTCAAAAAGATGTTGCTGTGTGTCTGTGGAAACTGAATAATTGTTGCTGCCATAATGTCTCTACCTCCCAATTATGCGTAAATGAATTTTCTGAGATCTTCGTCTCTGCAATCACTGTCTAACCATTTGTCGAACTGATCCGGAAATCTTTTCTCCAGCTCGTCCATGAACCATCCTCTCAGCGTGGATGTGTTTGGATCTGTCATGGTGGTTGTCATTTCCCATTGATCCAGAAGCTGTGATGTTGCCAGGGATCCGATCAGGTTTCTTGCTCTCTGCTCCGGTGCCGGTTCGCTTTCCTCTTCGTCTATCAGCTCGATTTTATCCATCAAAGTTCTCCAGTAAAACACTCTGCCATCGCTTGTTACAAGAAATTCTTTGCGAAGATTGCTGTTTTCTTCTTTCAGGTCATATGCTTTACATTCAACCACTTTTCCGTCAATGTATTCGTGTGTGGTATCTTCAAATTCCGCTTTTTCTTCCAGGTATGAAATAAATTCTCTGACTGTGAGCTTGTCCATGAGCTTTTCTGTAGCAATCATAAAATTTACTCTGTATCTGTTATCGTCCTCGTTTTTATATCTCATGGTGTTCCTCCTATCTTTCTTCGACTGATCCGATCTCCAGATCATATGTCCTTGTTTCTGTGCCCTTCATGTATCTTTCAAGCGATTTTCTCAATTTTGAAATAGCATCATCTTCATCCTTGCCAGCGATTACTCTTGAATCAAGATCGCCCTTGATTTCCTCGTAGTCGTTAATCATCAGGTACTCGTTTATTCTGAAATAGATTTTATATTTTTTCATTTCGTTTTCCTCTTTTCCGTTCGTGTGTTTGTTTTTCTTGATGCTTGAAGTATAACTCACTGTAGTGCGTTGTGTCAAGGCGTGTTCTGCAAATAATTAAAAATATTTTTCCGGGTGGATTTTGTGATGCTCACTGTAGCGTCACGAAAGAGAAAAGAAAGAAGCAAAGAAAAGAGAAAATATAATATTTATATATAATAAATAATATATATGTGATAAAAAATCACTGTAGCGTATACCGTAATAGTCACTGTGATAATCACTGTAGCAATCACTGTGATTATCACGGACTGTTTGCATTATATAAGGAAGAAACACCTAACACTTGTTGAGAATACCTTTTTACCGGGATCAGGAAAATGCTCTTGCCGAGGATCCGGATCTGATGCTTTTTGTCACTTGTGAAATGTCACTGTGACATCACTGTGATAGTCACTGTATATGCTACAGTGAACGTCACATAACGCACTATGGTACTTTTCCACACTTTCCACAGTGCGTTGTGGATAATGTACGTTTTCTGAACCTGTTTTTGTGCATTTCAACCATGCCGGGCTTCTGATCCGGATTTTGACCTTTTCCAGGAACAAACTCACTCGCCTGGAGGTGCCTAAAATGCCTCGGATCGCCTTTTTCTTCACGGGCAATAATCAGATCCTAAAATTTATTTTCGTGCGAAATCAAAATTTTGCACAACTGGAGCTTTGCTGATTTGTGGAAAAACCACATTGACAAAAAGACCGTTTGCTGTATAGCCTTTTTCAGAATTTTACGAGATTTTCAGACAATAAAAAATGCCCCAGGCATCCGGAGATACCCAGGGCGTGTGTGACATATTATTTCCTCGACCAAAAGGTTTGCTGTTACTTATGCGTTACAGACTTGGTTTGCTAGTTAAAAAATTACTCTTAGTTGAAAAGTGCGTACCAGGTATTGGCTCCGCACCATCCGTCAGCCTCCAGACCATTCGCTTTCTGGAATGCTGTGATCGCCTCTACCAGCTTGCTTCCGCAGCTGGCGTCCATGGCTCCGGTGTAATATCCTTTTGCGGATAAAATGAACTGAGCTATGAATGTGAATGTGCCGACCGTTCCACTATGAACTCCGGCTTTTCCGGCTACTTCCTTGCATGAACCATAGAAATTCTTGTTTGTCGGAGTGAGCTTTGTTCCATACTTGCGGTTCATAAGATCTTTCCAGATCGCAAGGGCTCCCCATCTGGAAGCTGGACCGTAGAATCCATCCACCTCCAGTTTAGCTCCGCAGAACTGGATCAGCTTATTGCCGTAATTGCTATTCAACCATTGCTGGCCGTTCTTGATGTTCGCTGTCTTACTGTTTCCTCCGGAAATTGTTCCGGCTCCGCTGTTTGTTGATCCTGAGCCAGATGTTCCGGCTCCTCCAGACTTAGAACCATCCTGGACATTTGTTGCCGTGTGATGGCTGTCGTTCAAAAGAATGTCTCCGGCTAAAAGATAATCAGGACCGGTAAGATACTTCGATTCTGTTAATACCTGAAAGCCGGCTTCTTCTGCTCCGGATCTCAGATTGCCAGTATATGTTGCGTTAATGTTTTTCAGTGCATCAATCCCCAGGAGATAACCAGCCGCTTTAATATTAGCGATCACTCCGGCGGAACAATCCCCCTCGCAAGCGATTGTGATCTGTGAAGGATCGTAATTACTTGCTTTCAGGTGTTCCCAGTATGTGCCTCTCTGTCCCTGATCGTAACCGACCAAATCATTTTTAGCAGCTTTGATCCCAAGCTCTGCCAGCTTTGCTCTAACTTTTGCATCCGGATGTCTCAAAACACACTTCCAAGGTCTGTTATACCATGGAATCAAAGCCCATTCTGTCCCGGTCTGATCTCCAGCTTTTCCTCCTGAATACTTTCCGTTTTCATCATGTCCGCTGTTTGAAATTAAACTCATGTTTGTTTCCTCCTTTTCGATGTCTTTATAGATTTTCAGGTACTGCTCCCCGTAGGAAGCTCTTGTCTTTTTGACTTCTGATCCGGTATTTGCCGGAACCTCGAATTTTACCAGGAAGATATCTGACGCCTCCTGGACTGAGGTTGCCGTTTTTAATACCTGCAGAACACTCTTGTAGCTCTGCTGTAATTCTTTCAGCATGAACTCAACCTGAGTGTCCGGATCTCCGATCGACACGCCTTTTGATTTAACCAGATCGTACAGTCCTGCTTTTCTTCCGGCGGACGTCCACTGGCAAAAACCATAACCGTATTGTCTGGAATCTCCCAACGGATGCAAGAAAAGATCTCTTGTGATCTCTCCGCTGTCTACTGCCGTTGTGTACGTGTCATCGGTGTATTTGTAATTCAGCCTCTTCTCGCAGAGGTTCTCCAGATTACGGGGATTTGCCCCGGATTCTGCGTAAATATTCCCCATTGCTCCGCATGCTCCGTATATTGTGCATCCAGCAGCCATCAAACCATTAAATAATGCGTCTGTATAGGTGTTTCGTATAATTGCCATAACTTCCTCCAACGTAAAAGAGTGGGGATTTCTCCCCACCCAGTTATAAGTACGTGTCCTCTTCCGGATCCAACTTTTCGTCCTCCTCCGGATGCAACTGCCCCATTTTATCCATCAGGATAAATGTGAGTGGCAAAAATATTGCAAATAAAATTACAAGTGGCCAGAAGATCCCTGCCAAAACCATGAGCACCATTACCAATGGGTAGTTCGGTTTCCTCGGTTCGTAATACAAACCGTTATCCTGGCAATAAAGCTCTTCGTCCTCGTCCTCCATTCTGCATAGCGTCCCGATCGCCCAAATGTATACTGGCTGACTTAATAAGATCCCTAAAAGGTACACGAATAGGATTATATTCCACATAGCACTCCCTCCCTTCTCTGAGAGTTATTTCTGGGAGCCATTTACTCTTCCGTCATCCAGAAGATCTTTTACCCCCTCAAACCATTTATCAATAACCTTCATCATTGCTTCCTCGGTAACGAATATCTGGAGCCACTTAGGTAGCAATCCTCTTGCCTGACTTACAACATACTTTAATTTCTGTTTGCCCTGACCAGATTCATTGTAGATGTGCTCCGCTTTCAAGATCAGCTGATATACATCCTGACGGATTCCGTCAAGTCCCTGCATCTTTGCATACTGGTAAGCTAAAACAATCGTGATGATTGCTAAGATTAGAAGAGCCACTGCAATTACTGGCAGTGGGATCTGAGATAATACATTTACTAATTCCATTCTTGTTTCCTCCATTTCTTTTCATGCCCTCTCAGGCTTCCGTACAGCCTCATGGGGCTTTGTTAATTGGTTGCATGGTAATTTCCTTGCATAAGCTACTATCATGCGGATTTGAGCCGATTAGTGCTTTTAGTTTCCGGTTATATGGTTCACTCCCTGACGTGTCAGGAAATTTTCCAGATCATGCTTTGCTTCCTGCTCATAATCCAGAGCTTTGTGCATGTCCCCGTTACACTTAGCGTCCGGGATTCTCTGCATAGCTCTTGCTGTAGCTTCTGACAATGCAAGGGCTCCATCCAGGGCTTTTACTGTCATGTACTGGAGCATTTCCCTGTTTTCTTCTTTGGCGTCCTGCTCTCTCTGTCGGTTTAGCCTTTCCTTTTTCTCAGCTTCTGCTCTTGCCTGGATGCGTCTTTCAAGCATCCAAAAGCAAAAAGCCACTATCGCAGACGGGACACCGGCAGCTATCAATAAGTCCATTGGATCTGTGTCTCCTTTCTCCTGTTACTTCGGAACTTTCGAGCTAATTCGTTTTCCGGGCTGCGCTCGTATCTGCATATGCAACACCTCCTTCGCTGCTAATTGATATCTCATCATCATCGCAATCTGCGTACCTCCGGCATGCGTGCTCGATAATGTCAAGATCTGCTTCGATCTCCTCCAAACTTTTAGTTGGTGTCCCCTTTATCAGGAAGATTAGATCATAGATTGCCGACCATAATTTGGAGATAATCTGTAACTTTGTCATTTATCGCCCTTCCTTTTCCTGAAAAGATGATAGTGGGGTTTCTCTTCGCCAAATAAAAGCCACCGGATCAGATCATCCAGGAAGATCCCGAATGCTGATAAAAAGAACCACAGCAGCGTAAATTGCGGACATATCTGACCAAGTATATTTCCGGGCATGTTACTGTAATCCCACATATTCAGCCCCAACCATACATTCAGGATCAACCCAGAAATAAATTCAATCACTGTGATCCCGGATGCAGCTATCAACTGCTGGAGAACCAACGGCATACATCGTGATCTCTCGTTAATCGCTCCGCAAATGATGAAGCATAAGCCTCCGCACACTGCCATTGCCGGAAACGAATATCCCCGGAAGATCACTTCCAGGGAATAATAAAAAACTCCTCCGATCAGGAAGAGTGTCAGGTACTTTATGATTTTTTTCACTATGCAATACCTCCGGATGCAATGGCTTTCATGTAATCTTTCAGAACTTCATTCTGAAACTCTTCCGGAACTTTTGCTCCCCACTGAATCTGATCCAGATCTCCAGGTTTCGTTACCGACTTGATCCACATATTCAGAGCATTGCAATATGTTGTGTAGTATGATACATAGAACATTGCTTTATTGACGATGTTCTGCATGTCCTCAGCCGAGAAATACTTGCAAGGATGTCCGTCCTCATGGTATTCCAGCTTTTCCTCTCCAGCTAACAACTGCATTTTCTTTCCGAAAAGATTCAGCTGATCTTTTTCTGTCAAGCTGAAATGTTCCACTCCGGAAGATGTGCTCACATCTACTCCAGCGTAAATCGTCTGCTCACATGCTGATGCGATTTCCTGGTATTTCGCTTTTCTTGCATCCTCCAGGCTCAGATCTTCTACACTGGAAGGATCCGGAACCTCCTCCGCTTTTGCGTACCAGTAATCAAAATCAGATTCGATCTCTTCCTGGGTTACTTTGCCCTGGTAATGGAACTGGACCTCCTCGCACTCCCACACCTTGTACTTATTCTTTTTCCCATCCTGGATGTCCTCTTTATCCACCAGCACAATGTTTTTACGCATGATAACATCTGTTCCGGAAAATACCGGATAGACCTCAACTGCTGAGGGCTGTGATAAGTAAGATTCTCTTCTCATTTTCTACTTCCTTTCCGTGCTTACTTGCACTGTATGAACACTTTTTGAATAATTCATCAAAACAATACTTTTTTCTGAATTTCAAGCTGTTGCTATGTTTTACCCATCCTTTGTATGCTGCTATCCGGCAGGCTCTCCACCATGGGACAAATCCTTTCGTCTTGAAATCTCCCCAGGCTCTAAGCACTTGCCTCCGGATTCTCCGGAATACTCTGCCACGGATGATCGTGTATTTTCTCCGGACTACATAACCCATCATGTCAACTCCTGGAGTTCTTTTCTTACTGCCTTTCTTTCTCTCTTCGTGGTTCTCCTTCTCTTCATCGAACGATGCCACTTGATAGAACCGCCAGATATCCTTGATTTTCAGTCCAAACTTATCGTGTGCCCAGACTGTTGCTTTCTTCATGGCTTTTCTCAGCTTCGAGATATCGCCATAGATTGTAAAATCATCTGCATAACATACAACCGCATAGACAAGCCTGTTCCGCTTTCCTCTGCGTATTTGTGCCTGCTCGTAGATGTATCTCAGAACATATGACATCACGTAGTTAAATAGCCATGCCGGAAGATATCCACCAATACACAAATGGTTCCCAGGATAATTGCTCATAAGAGCACCCAGGAACCATAGCAGCACTTTATTCTTGCCTATATCTCTTCGCAACATCTCCATTACGATACCCACCGTTACCGATGGATAGGCTTTTGTTACATCTCCTTTGATTGCTACAACCTTGCCGTGGAATTTCTTTCTCAAAAGTCTTTCAATCTTCCTCTTTCCAGCAACTCCGCCTTTCTTCGGGATGCTCCCATACTGGACCGGCAGAATCTTTGCCCGGAAAAGAGGTTTCAAAGCAAAGACAGCGATATACTCAAACACCTGCTGTTCCGGAGATTCCTGGCAGATGTCTCTTAGTTTCTGCGTCAGCCCATCCACCCTTTGAAATTGGCGAATTGGCTTTAATTGCAGATCACGGTCAACGATACGCTGTGTCAGCATCTTCGCAACTTCGCTCTCAGCCTCCAGGGTTCGCTTAAAATCCTGGTTCAGCCGGTCTTCTGCAATCTGACGCTTTGTGATCTTTCCGGTCTTGCATAGCAGACGTTGGAAATCGTTTCTGCCACGCTTATTCCGGAAACATTCTATAACGGCAGGTTCATTGAATTTCCAAGATTCAACATCCACATCTGCCGGTTTGCAATAGGTTTTCATCAAACCTCCTTAATATTCATCTGGTTACTTCCGTGGCTTTCCCCGTAGGTACTAGCCTCGTTGGTTTCAAGTTATTTTCGCACATAAGCGAGGATTATACGATGCAATGATTTTTTAATACTCTTTTCAAAATTGTACCAGTTGCTCCGAGAGAGCCGTTCCAGTTAGCGTTAGACACCCCATTGTTCGAGTTACGGCAAGGAACGCCAGCATTACCACCGTTGTTCAAGTTACCAAAGCACCAAGCCGCACGAACACCAGACGCCGCAGGTTCGCAATTGAAGCCAGCTCCCAGACACCGTATAACCCTAAAATTATTTTATTTGCAAATAAGACAATAAAGGGGCTTACTGCCCCTCTGCTTCGCATTCACCCCGTTTTTAACCCTCAAGACCAGGTGCTCCGAGAGAGCCGTACCAGTAAGCGCTAGACACCCCATTGTTCGAGCTACGGCAAGGAACGCCAGCATTACCACCGTGGTCCAAGTTACCAAAGCACCAAGCCGCACGAACACCAGACGCCGCAGGATCGCAAAAGAAGCCAGCTCCCACTCCAACGCCGCTTCCGCTTGCGTTGGTTGCCTCCGGCCATAGAACATCATCATTGATTGCATTATCAGTAATATACTTCCATGTCCAGGCAGCCGTATCTTTCGGAAATACCAATGTTGGAACATTTACTTTTTCGTAGTTCTCATTGATTGCAGAGCCTACTTTTGACTGATCGTAACATTTGTAGCAATCAAAACAATAATTCTCATTCGCATCCTGGCTCCACTGCCATAATTCATCGGAGACAATCAGATAGGAACCATTCATAAATTCTACACCCTGGATCATTCCAGGTTCTTTTCCGGAAGTCGGACTGTATCGGCTACCATCTCTACCAAGCACATTGTCATTCCATCCGGAATAGTACGGAGCAGTAGACAGCATTGTCGTACCGACTACCGTGTCAAAAGTCTTTCCACCGTTGTCCACGTACACTGCGGAATAGTCTGTGCCGTCAATGTTCACAGTCTCAATCGCTGTGATTAACTTCGCATCAAAAATGGAGTATGCACTGGCAGCGTTTCTATCGGTCGATGCATTGGTTCCCAGCATGACCGCAGAACCCACGAACAGGTTTGCCGCCTGTGCTGTGGTCAGAATTACTCGCTCCACTCCGGTCTCAGCCACGGCTACCGTGTACTGGAAACTGTAGCTTGAGCATCCTTCAATCTTTCCGGAATTTCCTTTACGTCCATATTTCAGACGCATCATAGCATCCAGGAACTTCAGAAGTGATCCAGATGCTCCGGAATACTGTGTTCCTCTGGCTCTCCATCTGGTTACTCCGGTTGAATGTGAGGTACGGTTGACCGGTGCCAGTCCAGTTCCGCAAGTGATTGCTCCGTCTGCGTCCAGACCAGCGTAATATTTCGGATGTGCCATGTACTCATGCACTTTTCCGGTTCGGTCTGTGCCTTCTTTCCAACGTTTGTAGCCTGGAGCCGGTGTACATCTGGTTTTCAGATATTTGTAATCCTTGTCCTGCCATTCACGCTTGTAGGTGTTCTTCTGGATCATCCAACACAGATGTTCTCCACCTCTGACCTTTGCTGTATCGTCAATGTGTTCTACATAGAAAATCTCATGGGAACCATCTGCTTTTTTCTCTGCCGCAACCTCCAGACACCAAAACTGTGGAAGGTGTGCAAACGGATCATTACCGGCTGTAGATTCTGTGGAAGGTGTACATGTCAGTCCTGTGGAATCATCCGTTAAGGTTCCGATCATGGACGTACTCTTATCATATCTTGGTGTCGTTACGCCGTGAACTCTGGAATCAACCAGAACATTTCCGAACCATCTCTCCAGCATCTCCGCTTTCGTGAAAAGCTCCGGATTATATTGAATCTTCCACCATTCAGTAAAAAGGGCATCTACCTCCGCTTTGGAAGTAGCTGCCGCAACTTTCTCTTTATATTTCAGATCCATTTCTCCAGCAATCTGATCTCTGTGAACTTTGACCAGTAACTGCATGGTCGTGTCTCTGGGGATATTGATTGTCTCACTCATTTTCTGCCTCCTATGCACTTAAAATGATTGCGTCAAGTCCCTTGTCATCCGGGTTAATCTGGAACGCAATCGTGTTGACCTGGTTAATAAGTATCTCTGTAGCCTCTTTCGCCTTAGCAATGGCATCCGCAGTATTCGCCTGCCTGTCCTTCTCGTTCTGAATCCGGACATTTTCACTGGCGGTTCTTATCTGCTCCGCAGATGCTCTGTCTGATTCAGCCTGGGATCTCGCCTGCTCAGCCTGGACTCTGGCAGTTTCAGCCTGTGACCTAGACTGTTCTGCTTTATTCGCATTATCAGTAGCCAGTTTGGCGTTCTTAGCCGCCTGGGTTGCCGCAGAAGTCGCACCATCCGCATTCCCGGCTGCTGTAGATGCCAGTTCAGCCGCCTGCTTTGCATCCTGCGTCGCCTGGTTCGCTGCCGTTACAGACTGCTGGATCGCTGAGTCAATCTGTTTTGCAGAATCAACGACTTTCTGTAAAGCTGTCTGCTGTGTTTTGCTGGCCTCTGTAGCTTTCTCGGTTGCAGTCTGCTGGGTTTTTGCCGATTTCGTGACGTTTTCAAGGTTTGTCTGCTGGGTTTTCCCGTTCTTTGTGGCGGTCTCAAGAGCTGTCTGCTGGGTTTTCCCGTTCGAGATAGCAGTTGTCAGATCCTGCAATGCTTTCTGAACTTCTGCAGACTTCGTGTCGATCGCCTCCACCTGCTGTTTCATGGTAGCAGCTGATTTTGCAACTTCGGTCTTGATGTTGTTGTAA
>NZ_JBBMEK010000086.1:0-11587 GCF_040096555.1 Coprococcus intestinihominis
CTGGGAAAAAGGACTGAAGGTCACTGTTTTTATTCCAAATGGGAAGGAAAAGGCAGAAAAAACACTGAATCCGATGCTTGGCATTGTAGGGGGGCTTTCTGTGCTTGGAACAACAGGTATTGTTGAACCGATGAGTGAGAAAGCATTAATTGATACAATTGCAGTGGATATCCGAATGCACCGGGCACAGAATGAAGATATTCTTCTTATGGCTCCGGGCAATTACGGACTGGATTATCTAAAGGCGGCTTATCATATCCATCCAGATCAGGTGATAAAAATCAGCAATTTTATTGGAGACAGTATTGATCTGGCGGTTTGTGAAGGGGCATCGGGGATTGTCCTTGCAGGGCACATTGGCAAGTTGATCAAAGTCGCCGGAGGAATTATGAATACCCATTCTCATCAGGCGGATGCCAGAATGGAGATAATGACAGCCTATGCGGCAATGGCCGGAGCGGGGAATGATATTTTGCGTCAGATTATGTCTTCAGTAACGACGGATGCCGGGATGGAAATTCTGCAGCAATGCGGACTTTTAACAGAGACAATGCAGTTAATTCTTGAGAAAATAGAGGCACATGTGAAAAAAAGAGCCGGAAGCCAGATTGAGATTGGCATTATTATATTTTCAAATGTATTCGGAATGCTGGGACAGACAGAAAATGTACCGAATCTGTTTAAGAAGATGAATGCTGCACAGCATAAGGAGGAATAAGGGTGAGCGGCTGTTTGTACAGTGTGGGTGTAGGTCCGGGAGATCCGGAACTGATGACATTAAAGGCAGTTAAGATAATCAGGAATTGTCAGGTTCTGGTTTTGCCGGCGGAAAGTAAAGAAAAATGTGTGGCCTATCAGATTGTGAGGCGGGCAATACCGGAAATTGAAGATAAGACAACTGTCTGTCTTGTCATGCCAATGACAAAAGACAAAGACAGGCTTGAAAAAAGCCATAGAGAGGGAACCCAAAAGGTGGCAGAGGTCCTGGATGCAGGAAAGGATGCAGCCTTTCTGACATTGGGTGATCCGACTGTATATGCCACATCTATGTATATCCATCAGCGGATTGCCGGGATGGGGTATCGGACATCCATTGTCAGCGGTGTGCCTTCTTTTTGTGCTGCTGCGGCAAAACTTGGCGTTTCTCTTGGCGAGAAGCAGGAACAGATCCATATTATCCCTGCAAGTTATGATGTTGAAGCGGCGATACAGCTTCCCGGAACCAAAATCCTCATGAAAGCAGGGAAAAAGATGCCGGCTGTCAGACAGTGCGTTAAAGAACATCATGGATGGGCTGCAATGGTGGAAAATTGCGGCATGGCAGAAGAACATCTGTGGATAAATGCAGAAGATATGCCGGAACATCCGGGATATTATACCCTTGTCATTGTGAAAGATCGGAAGGATGAAGAAGAATGATACATTTTGTAGGAGCAGGACCGGGAGCGCCGGATTTAATTACAATAAGGGGACAAAAGTTGCTTGCAAAGGCCGATGTGATCATTTATGCCGGTTCTCTGGTCAATCCGGCATTGCTGGAAGTAAAAAAGCCGGAATGTGCAGTTTATAACAGTGCCCATATGACCTTAGAAGAAGTTCTGGATGTGATGAAGAAAGCGGAACAGTCAGGAAAGACAACTGTCCGGCTGCATACGGGAGACCCAAGCCTTTATGGTGCGATTCGTGAGCAGATGGATGCTTTGAAAAAGATGAATATTGCATATGATATTTGTCCCGGTGTCAGTGCGTTCTGCGGCACGGCATCGGCACTGGAATTGGAATATACATTGCCGGGAGTGTCTCAGACAGTTATTATCAGCCGTACAGCGGGAAGAACACCGGTGCCGGAGCGGGAATCTATTCCTCAGCTGGCAAGACATCAGGCAACGATGGTCCTTTTCCTGAGTACAGGCCATTTGCCGAAACTTCAGAAAGAGCTGATAGAAGGCGGCTATACAGCGGCTACACCGGCTGCAATCTGCTATAAGGCGACATGGCCGGAGGAAAAAAGATTTTTTTGTACGGTGGGGACGCTGGCGGAGACGGCAGAGCGGGAAAACATTACAAGTACAGCATTGATTGTGGTGGGCAATATCATCGGAGAACAGTATGATCGGTCCCTTTTGTATGACCCTTCGTTTACGACGGCATTTCGAGAAGCAACAGAAACAACGAACGGATCTGATACAGATAAAGCCGGTATGGATCAATAACAGTATGAAAACAGCGGTTATTAGTTTTACACAGAATGGCAATGCCTGCAATCGGAGAATTATAACCGGCCTGAAGATGGCAGGCTATACGACGGAAGGATTTTACGGCGGCCGTTATAAAGAGAATGACAGTTTAGAAAAAGAAATTTTGCGTCCTGCTGCCAAAAAGGTAGCTGAATGGACAAAGGATGCTTTTGAAAAGTATGATGCTATTGTATTTGTCGGGGCAGCGGCGATAGCTGTGCGCAGTATTGCCCCCTGTCTGAAAGATAAATTAACCGATCCGGCAGTCTTAGTTGTGGACGAAAAAAGTCAGTATGTCATTCCGATACTTTCAGGTCATGTGGGAGGAGCCAATGCACTGGCAGTCCAGCTGGCGGCGTATTTGCAGGCAATACCTGTTATCACAACTGCGACCGATATTCAGGGTTTGTTTGCCGTCGATGTGTTTGCAATGAAGAATCATTTGCTGATAACGGATCGAAGAAAAGCAAAAGAGATATCTGCTTCAATCCTTGAATATGAACAGAAATTGGTTTATGCGGATGCCATGCTGACACATGAAGCGGTGCTACCGAAATACCTGAGTATAACAGATGAAGTTGAAAAGGCGGATATTATTATTGATTATCATCGGTTGTCCGGCAATATGAAAGGACTGCAGCTGATACCTGAAAAGACAGTATGGATTGGGATCGGGTGCCGTAAAGGTACAGAGACTGACATAATTAAAGCAGCAATCAGATATTTTTTGACGGAACATGCGATTGATGAACGGTCGGTTGCCGGGATAGCTTCAATAGATGTAAAAGCACAGGAACAGGGGATTCTTGATGCGTGCAGAGAATATAACTGGCCTTTTATCACATTTTCTGCAGAAAAACTGTGTGATCTGGAGGGTGACTTTACAGCGTCTGAATTTGTTAAAAGTCATGTTGGTGTGGATAATGTCTGTGAGCGGTCTGCACTTTGTGCGGCCGGGGAGAATGAAGAAAACGGCATCATCGGACATGGAGAGACCATACTTCTTATCAGAAAGGAAATTATGCCGGGGATTACACTGGCTGCAGCCGGTACAGGCAGGAGGTTAAGATTTGAGTAAGTTATATGTAGTCGGCATCGGACCGGGCGGTTATGAACAGATGACAGTAAAGGCCGTTAAGGTGCTGGAAGAATGTGATATCATTGTGGGGTATACGGTATATGTGGATTTAGTTGCGGAGCATTTTGCAGGAAAAGAAATGCTGACAACACCAATGCGGCAGGAAGAGAAACGTTGTAGAATGGCATTTGACGAAGTCATGAAAGGTAGAAATACAGCGATGATCTGCTCGGGAGATGCCGGTGTATACGGCATGTCAGGCCTTATTTATGAAATCAGTCGTGATTATCCGGGGATTGAAATAGAAATTGTCAGCGGTGTGACAGCAGCCTTGAGCGGCGGTGCCGTACTTGGAGCGCCGCTGATGCATGATTTTGCTGTTATTAGTCTCAGTGATCTGATGACGCCATGGACGTTGATCGAGAAGCGTCTGGCAGCTGCCGCAAGTGCAGATATGGCTATTTGCCTGTATAATCCGTCAAGTAAAAAGCGCAGGGATTATCTTAATAAGGCCTGTCGGATTGTGATGCAGGCTGCTTTGCCGGAAACAGTCTGCGGTATTGTCAAACAAATTGGCCGTGAGGGTGAAAGTTGTCAGGTCATGACGCTTCAGGAATTGTCGAATTATGAGGCGGATATGTTTACAACAGTATTTATCGGAAATAGTACAACTAAAGTCATCAATGGCAAGATGGTGACGCCAAGAGGCTATAAACTGAGTGAATAGCGGTAATCGGAGGGATTGACGTATAATATCGGCAATTTTGTGTTCCGGCATAGTTATCATTATCATTATAAATGATTTTGACTGCAAATAGATCCAGTGTCTGAAACTGATTCCAGAAAGCCTTCACATCGAAGGTGCAGGATTCGGTTGTGTACATGGCTGATTCCTCCTTTTTATCTATCATACCTTAAAAAGTGAAAATGCATAGGATACTTTTGGTTAAGATGCCTATTTCACTTTTGAAATCGGTAGGTTATACTATCACGAGATAAACGTAAATAAACAGTTACCATAATTGTTAAAACAATAGAAGATAAAGATACATACAATGAAGGAGATGCTTTGAAGATGGAAAAATCTAAAGTTTTTTTTACTGATTTAAGAACACCGGCTTATGGAGATGGCTTAACAACAAAACTGCAGAAACTGCTGAAAAAAGCAGGCATTGAGCAGTTGGATATGGACGGTAAGTTCGTAGCCATAAAAATGCATTTTGGTGAATTGGGCAATTTGAGCTTCCTTCGCCCGAATTATGCCAGGGCAGTGGCTGATCTGGTAAAATCTTTGGGTGGCAAGCCGTTTTTGACAGATTGTAATACGATGTATCCGGGCAGCAGAAAGAATGCCCTTGAACATATGGAATGTGCATGGCAGAATGGTTTTACACCGTTGACGGTAGGATGTCCGATCATTATTGCGGATGGTCTTAAAGGCACGGATGATATTGATGTACCTGTAGAAGGTGGTGAATATGTCAAAGCAGCCAAGATCGGACGTGCAGTGATGGATGCGGATGTTTTTATCAGCCTGACACATTTCAAGGGACATGAAGCGACAGGATTTGGCGGCACGATCAAGAATATCGGTATGGGCTGCGGTTCAAGAGCAGGAAAGACGGAGCAGCACAGCAACGGTATACCAACAATTTCATCACGCAAATGTGTAGGATGCAAGCGCTGTCAGAAGGAATGTGCCAACGGCGGACTTGTATTCGATGCAGAAACAAAGAAAATGACTGTAGATACAGAACATTGCGTAGGTTGCAGCAGATGCCTCGGCGCATGTAATTTTGATGCTATTACATTCAGAAATAGCAATGCTAATGCTATTTTGAACTGCAAGATGGCAGAATATACGAAGGCGGTTATTGACGGAAGACCGAATTTCCATATTTCTCTGGTTATTGATGTTTCTCCGAACTGCGACTGCCATGGAGAAAATGATGTGCCGATTCTGCCGAATATCGGTATGTTTGCTTCTTTTGATCCATTGGCCCTTGACCAGGCCTGTGTAGATGCCTGTCTGAAGGCAGAACCGATGCCGAACAGCCAGCTTTCGGATAACATGAGTCGACCGGATTTTGTCGATCATCATGATCATTTTACGAATTCCACACCGGAATCAGAGTGGCAGTCATGTCTGGAACATGCAGATAAGATTGGCCTCGGCAGCAGAGATTATGAGCTGATTGTCTGTTAATAGGCACAGAGATGATAAGGTTTCCGAAATTCCAGTCGGCGTATGCTGACTGGAATTTTGTGACAGGTTTTATGGATATTTGAATGACCTTGAGGGAGGATGAAGATGAGCAGAAATGCTACAAAAGATTTGACAACGGGTTCGCCGATGAAGCTGATTCTCGGTTTCGGCATTCCGCTTTTGTTTGGTATGCTGTTTCAGCAGTTTTACAATATGATGGACACGATCATTGTCGGAAAGTTTCTGGGTGTCAGCGCCCTGGCATCTGTTGGAGCTACCGGGTCTATTAATTTTATGATCATTGGTTTCTGTATGGGTGTCTGCAATGGTTTTGCTATTCCTGTGGCCCAGCGTTTTGGTGCCAAGGATGAGCATGGTATGCGAAAATTCGTGGCTAACAGTGTCTGGCTGTCGATCATATTTGCAGTGGTTATGGCTGTATTGGTCTGTGTTTTCTGCCGCCAGATCCTTGAACTGATGAACACGCCGGAGGATATTATTGATGGTTCCTACAGCTATATTTTTGTTATTTTTCTTGGTATACCGGCAACTTATATGTATAATCTCCTGTCAGGCATTATGCGTTCGCTGGGAGATAGCAAGACACCGCTGTATCTGCTGATTTTTTCATCAATCCTGAATATTATACTGGATTTGCTGTCAATTATCGTTCTGAAAATGGGCGTGGCAGGTGCTGCATGGGCGACAGTGATCGCACAGGCCGTCTCAGGTTTTTGCTGTCTGGGTGTTATCTGGAAGAAATTCCCGATTCTGCATGTTCAGAGAGAGGAATGGCAGCCGGATAAACTTTGCATACTGAATTTGTGCAATATGGGTATTCCTATGGGATTGCAGTATTCCATTACAGCCATCGGAAGTGTCATTATCCAGGCGGCAGTGAATTCACTGGGATCTGTGGCAGTCGCTTCTGTGGCAGCGGCGGTCAAGATCAATATGTTCCTGTGTTGTCCGTATGATGCGATGGGTTCTACCATGGCGACCTATGCTGGGCAGAATGTAGGAGCCGGCAAATTTGACCGACTGAAGCAGGGAGAAAAATCCTGTACGCTGCTGGGACTTGTTTATGGTATTGCAGCCTTTATATTTATTCTGCTCTTCGGTAAATATCTGGCATTACTTTTTGTGGATGCCAGTGAGGAGATCATTATCAATCAGGCACATCTTTTCCTGATGTGTAACTCTGCGTTCTATTTCTCATTGGCATTGGTGAATATTTTCAGATTTACCATACAGGGCATGGGATTCAGCCGTCTGGCTATTCTTGCAGGCGTGTGTGAGATGATTGGCCGAACAGTAGTAGCCTTTGTGTTTGTACCAATTTTCGGATATCCGGCAGTTTGTTTTGCCAGTCCGGTGGCATGGATATTGGCGGATTGTTTCCTTGTACCAGCTTTCTTTTTCTGTGTGCGCAGTCTGGAAAAGCGGGCGGCATTGGAAGATAGACAGGCGGTATTAGAAGATAAGCAGGAGGATAAAAATTGAAAAAGATATTAATGATCGCAACAGGCGGTACGATTGCGTCAAAAGGGACAGCAGACGGGCTGGCACCGGAGCTGACATCTCAGGATATTTTGCATTACATTCCGTCGTTGAAGGACATCTGTGAAGTGGAAACACTGCAGTTGTGTAATCTGGACAGCACTAACATTTCCATGGAACATTGGATGATGATGGCCAATGCGATTGAAGAAAAATATGAAAAATACGACGGCTTTGTGATCTGCCACGGTACAGATACCATGGCTTATACGGCTTCGGCTTTATCTTATCTGGTGCAGCATTCACCAAAACCGATTGTCCTGACCGGTTCACAGAAACCTGTGGATATGGAGATTACGGATGCAAGGGCCAATCTTCTGGATAGTTTTATCTATGCATCCTCAGATGATGCCTGCGGTGTTCAGATTGTCTTTTCCGGAAAAGTTATTCTGGGAACAAGAGCCAGAAAAGTCCGGACAAAGAGTTTTCAGGCTTTTACAAGTATTAATTATCCAAGTCTTGCAGTGATTCAGGATGGCCGTAAGATTCAGTATATCCATCAGGTAAAAGCAGCAACGGCGGAGTTTTACCACAAAATGGACCCGAAAGTCGGACTGCTGAAGCTGATTCCGGGGATTGACGGGGACTATCTGAGGTATTTCCTTGAACGTAATGATGCCATTATTATTGAGAGTTTCGGTGTGGGCGGTCTGCCAATGGGTGAGCGTTATCATTTCGGTGAGGCGATTGAGTGGGGCATCAATCAGGGCAAGACCATTGTTATGACAACACAGGTGCCGAATGAGGGCAGTGACATGACCATTTATCAGGTGGGACATCATCTGAAGCAGTACGACAGTGTGTTGGAAGCTTATGATATGACAACAGAGGCTGTGGTCACGAAGCTGATGTGGATTCTGGGGCAGACAAGGGAGCCTGCGGGAATACGGAGATTGTTTTATACCACTGTTGCGCAGGATATTCTGTACAATGAAAGCAGATAGAAAAATGCAGCATGACTTTATTTGAAAAAATAAGATGTATAAACGGAAACAACAACTTAAAAAAGAGGAATCCTGTTTATACAAACGATAAAGTATAGACAGGATTCCTGCTATATTAGCTACAATAACTAAAGAAAAGATTCAAGATAAAATGCGACACCATCTTCGTTATTAGAACGGGTGACAGCCGAAGCAGCTTTCAGGAGATTGGATGTCGCGTTTTGCATTGCGACACCGCATCCGGCATAAGATAAAAGCTCGATGTCGTTATCACTGTCTCCAAAGGCCATAACTTGTTTCGGGGTAATATGAAACTGCGCAGCCAGCGCATGCAGGGCAGAGGCTTTGCTGACAGAGCCGGAGGCCATTTCTATGTAATAGCTTTCAGAAGATGTGATGTAGAGATTCGAGATTTGGGATAAGGCAGTGATCAGCTGCTGTTTCTTCGGCATATCAGGAACAATCATATCAATGCCTTCGATTTCGTTACAATGTTTCATCATAAAGTCCGGCATATCAGAAATCGGGGTGCGGGTTGTTTGGACATAATGATTCATTCGTTCGGGAACGCCGAAATCAGTTGGACAATCGTAATAAGCCTGCATCGTATAAGCATGACCGCCGATAAAAACTTCAAAGGGGAAATGTGTATCCTGCATAATGGCAAGGACGCTCATTACGACACCGGGTTTCATATCATTGGCATAAATTCTGCGGCTGTCCGGCAGTTCAAAAATACTGGATCCGTTGGAAGTAATGATATATTTTAATCCGCGAATGTTCAGAATATCCTCCGGAATGGCGGATAATGCACGTCCGCTGGCAATGACAACGAGAATGCCTTTTGAAAGTGCTTTTTCTAATATTTTTTTTGTATAAGGGCTCACTTTTCCCTGACTGTTCAAAGTGGTCCCGTCTAAATCCAGAGCAATTAATCGTAAATCCATAATATTTATTTCTCCGCAATCATTTTAAAATTCTATTTATTTCATTATAATTGAATCCCGGTTTTAAAACAAGTGCATACCTGCCCCATACCGCACATATGATTAAAAAGTAGTCAGCGATTTGCAGCGGGTATGGGAGGGCGAGTGTGTGGAAGAAAAAATCAAAGATGTTCTGGATGCTTATACGTTTCAGACAACCCGGGTCTGTCGTGGGAGAGGTGCATTTATTTGTGACACGGATCAGGGAATGAAAATTGTCAAGGCGTATCACCGGTCACCCCAGAGACTGGAGTTTGAACAGCTGGTCAAATATACAATCCGCGACAGAGGGTATTATTACGTGGATCAGCTGCTGCCGAATAAAGAGGGGCAGTATCTGAATAACAATAAGGACGGTCAGATGTACACCGTGAGAGACTGGTTTGAAGGACGTGAATGCGATGTGAAAAATGCAGCAGATGTCCTGGCAGCGGTGCGGCAGCTGGCCGTTTTGCATATGCTGATGCGACGGTGTGACTTGTCGGAGGATCGGGTGGAACAATTTAGTTTTCAGGATACCAGACAGATTTTCCTGAAGAGGAGAAAAGAATTGAGAGCTATTTACAGCTATATCCGTCAGAAAAAACAATGGAATGATTTTGAAAAATTGTATATGCAGCTGTATAGTGATTGCATGCAAGAGGCAGATGCCGCCCTTAGTGAATTAAATCAATTCGACTTTGATGGTCTGCGAAAGAAAGCCCTGGATGAGCGGACACTGTGTCACGGGGATTTTAATTATCATCAGGTGATCTTAAACCGAAAATATACGGCAGTGGTGAATTTTGATAAAATGCATTATGATATCCAGGTGAAAGATCTGTATCAATTTCTGAGAAAGGTTCTTGAAAAAAATAACTGGGACAGTTCCCTGGGAACAATGATCATGGATACGTATCTGTCTGTCAGAACACTGTCGGAGGAGGAAAGACGTGTACTGTATGCGATGTTGACTTTTCCGGAAAAATTCTGGAAAATATCAAATCGTTATTACAATTCACGAAAAAGCTGGATTTCCAGCGTCAATTATGACAAGCTTTGTCGTTTTAAGAAAACGGAGGGACAGAGGCAGGATTTTCTGAATATATTCAAATATGCCTTTATTTTTTAGGCATCCTGGAGTATAATAAAATCAAATAAAGATAAAGGGAGGTCATTCCGATGGAGTATAAAGAAGTCTACGAAAGCTGGCTTGCGAATCCTTATTTTGATGAAGCAACAAAGCAGGAGTTATTAAGTATCAAGGATGACGAGAATGAGATAAAGGAACGTTTCTATGCAGATCTGGAGTTTGGTACAGCAGGTTTGAGAGGTGTTATCGGAGCCGGAACCAACCGTATGAATGTTTATGTTGTCCGCAAGACAACACAGGGTCTGGCTAATTACATTATCAAGCAGAATGCGGCAGACAAGGGCGTTGCCATTGCATTTGACTCCAGAAGAATGTCCACGGAATTTGCCAATGAAGCAGCCTTATGTCTTGCAGCCAATGGCATCAAGGCTTACATATTTGATGCACTGAGACCAACGCCGGAATTATCTTTTGCAGTCAGATATCTTGGCTGTACAGCCGGCATCAATATCACAGCCAGCCACAATCCACCGGAATACAACGGTTACAAGGTTTACTGGGCAGATGGCGCGCAGATTACACCGCCGCATGATTCAGGGATTATGGCGGAAGTGAAGGCTGTCACAGACTATAATGAAGTAAAGACAATGGATCGTGATCAGGCAATTGCTGCCGGATTATATCAGGTGATCGGAAGTGATGTGGATGATGTTTATATCGCTCAGCTGAAGAAACAGGTGAAGAATCCGGAGCTCATCAAAGAATATGTAGATCAGATTAAGATTGTATACACACCACTGCATGGTACAGGCAATATCCCGGCCAGAAGGATCATGAAGGAAATCGGTTTCGAGAATGTTTATGTTGTACCGGAACAGGAATTGCCGGATGGTGAATTCCCGACAGTCAGCTATCCGAATCCGGAATCAGATGAGGCATTTGTCCTTGGATTAGAGCTGGCGAAGAAAGTAGATGCAGATCTTGTTCTTGCAACAGATCCTGATGCAGACCGTCTCGGTGTCAGAGTGAAGGACAGAGAAGGTATTTATCATACGCTGACAGGCAATATGTCCGGCTGTCTTCTGGCAGATTACACAATCAGCCAGATCAAGGAGAAACAGGGACTGCCGAAAGACGGCGCACTGATCAAGACAATTGTTACAACCAACATGGCGGATGCCATTGCGAAGTATTACAATGTGAATCTGATCGAATGCCTGACAGGCTTTAAATATATCGGACAGCAGATCCTGAAGTTTGAGACAACAGGTGTCGGTACGTATCTGTTTGGTTTTGAAGAAAGCTATGGCTGTCTGATCGGCACACATGCCCGTGATAAGGATGCGATTGTAGCCACAATGGCCCTTTGTGAAGCAGCTGCTTATTATAAATCCAAGGGTATGAATCTCTGGGATGCCATGGTAGATATGTATGAACGCTATGGCTACTATAAGGACGATATCAAATCTATCTCCTTATCCGGTATCGAAGGCCTTGCCAAGAT
>NZ_JBBMEK010000087.1:0-11482 GCF_040096555.1 Coprococcus intestinihominis
GATCTCCGGCATTGGCAGTGCGAACGTGCCTGATTTGGATGATGGGGTGGTCAATATTTAATAGAAGACGGACTTTCACCTTTTACTGGGCTACGGCGTGGCCTTTCTGGTAAATCACATCTACGACTTCTGAAACATATTTCTCACATGTTGCATCATCCGGTGCTTCTACCATAACACGGATAACCGGTTCTGTGCCGCTTTCGCGGACGAGGATACGGCCTTCACTGCCGAGTTTATCTGCAACAGCATCAACAGCGGCCATGACATCTTTGTCTTCTCTTGCTGTCTTCTTATCTCTGACTCGGACATTCTTCAGAAGCTGTGGATAAATGGTCACAGGTTCTGCCAACTTACCAAGAGACTGTTTCTCTTCCAGCATAACTTCCATGACTTTAATAGCTGTCAGAATACCATCACCGGTTGAAGCATATTTGCTGAAAATGATGTGACCGGACTGCTCTCCGCCGATACGATGACCATTCTGCTGCATATTCTCATAGACATATTTATCACCAACGTTTGTCTTCTCATAGTTAATGCCGACTTTATCAAAGGCTTTATAAAGACCAAAGTTAGACATGACAGTTGTAACAACCGTATTATTCGTCAGCTTGCCGTGTTCCTTCATATATCGGCCGCATACATAAAGAATCAGGTCACCATCGATAACTTTGCCATTCTCATCCACAGCTATGCATCTGTCTGCATCGCCGTCAAAAGCAAATCCTACGTCCAGCTGTTTCTCTTTGACAAAATCCTGCAGCACATGGATATGTGTGGAGCCGCAGTCTGTATTAATATTGAAACCATCCGGATGGTTATTGATCACATACGTCTTGGCACCAAGCGCATCGAATACACTCTTAGCAATCATCCAGGCACTGCCGTTAGAACAGTCAAGACCTACACGCATGCCTTTATAAGAACGTGTTGCCAGAGAAATCAGATAGCCAATATAACGATTTCTTCCCGCGGAATAATCTACCGTACAGCCAATCTTATCACCATAAGCTAACGGAACTTCACCGGACTCTCCGTCAAGATAAGCCTCAATCTCAGCAATGACATCTTCTGTCATCTTCTCGCCACGATCATTGATCAGTTTGATTCCATTGTCATAATATGGATTATGACTGGCAGAAATCATAATACCACAGTCAAAATCTTCTTCCGTACGCACCACATAAGCCACACTTGGTGTTGTAGTAACATGCAGAAGATAAACATCTGCCCCTGATGCAGTCAAACCTGCAACCAAAGCATATTCAAACATGTAACTGCTTCTTCTTGTATCCTTACCGATGACAACCTTGCAGGATTTGTCCCTTGCTGCGCCGTAATACCATCCGATGAAGCGACCCACTTTAAAAGCATGCTCAACTGTCAGTTGTTTATTGGCTTCACCTCTGAAACCATCTGTACCAAAATATTTACCCATTATATAGATCTCCTTAATTTCACAATATCGTAACTGTTCAGAGCCAAGCAAAATTTCAAAAAACAGGTATAAAATGCTTGCATTTTTAAGACTGTTTTTGAAATTTTATTTGGCGGATACGCCACACCGACGAAATGCGTAGCATTTTGGAGGTTAGTTCTGAACAGTTACACAATATCTATACCTGTCCAAAACAATGACATAAATTCGAACACATACATATTTATTATAGCGCGTTCTGATAATTATTGCAAACAGTTACGATGATTCCTATCCTGTATCATTTAGTTTCACGTCATCTGTATCATTTACTTTCACGTCATTATGTAAAATGTAAGTTATGCAGAACGCACATTTTCTCAATCAATTGAATATTGCTAATAGACTATCTTGTAAAATATTTTTCTTTAATGATATCCACCGGCATATCCTGCCCTGTCCAGATTTTGAAAGCCGCAGCTCCCTGATACAGCAGCATATACAAACCATTAAATGTCGGGCAGCCCTTTTCAGATGCCAGCTTCAAAAGCTTCGTCTGCTCCGGATTGTAAATAACATCCGATACAATCAGTTCCTTTCTGAAAACATCTGTATTCTTAATGAGGCAGGCATCTGTATTCGGTGCCATACCAACGGAAGTACCGTTTGTCAGAATATCACTGGTCTCAATACTGTCATACAGCGCTCTTTCATCAGACAGGTCGTGCAGTGTGACCTTACAGGAAGTCCTGGCTGTGATATTGGCTGTCAGCTTCTCAAGACGGCCATAGAATTGGTCTTTAATATTGAACACACGGATTTCTTTCAATCCGTCTAAAGCTGCCTGCACACAGATAGCTGTAGCAGCACCGCCACCGCCAAGAAGTGTCATAGTCTTGCCTGTCAGATCATAACCGGCATCTCTGGCTGCTTCCATATAGCCGATGCCATCCGTTGTGTGGCCTGTCAATACGCCATTGTCATTCACAACCGTATTCACTGCACCAATCAATTCTGCCGCCGGAGACAGCTTATCACAATATGTACACATCAGATTCTTATCAGGCATGGTCAGATTGAAGCCGCGGACACCGAGCACTTTCAGGCCTTCTACTGCTGTCTTTAAGTTATCTGTTCCTACATCAAAAGCCAGATACGCATAATCCAGTCCCAACTGTCTGAAGGATTCATTATGCATCATCGGTGAAATACTATGGGCTACAGGGCTTCCAAGAAGTCCTGTTAATACGGTATGTCCTGTAATTCTATCTTTCATTCTATTCTACCTCCAATATCAGACCTGATTCATATGCAGTCTTCGAATAATATCGTTTCTACGATACCATTCATTATCGCTGCAATACGCACCATACGGAGCATTTCATAATTTCCCAGGAAACAATTTCCAATGAAATTATAAAAGGGAGCATGCCAAAACCCGACAATGTCAGGCCAATGGCGATACTCCCTGTCTGTATTCCTACATAAATTCTTCCAACAACGAGATGAAACACGCTCTGCGAGTCTCACTTGTTATCGCGATATGTCTGCACTCCGTTTCGGACATTGCAGAACAAGCGCCACTGGCGCTTAGCAACGTCAAAGCCACATGCAAGCATGGGCTTTGACTCATTATTCGCGTAAATTAAACTCTCTTCAGATATTCGCCTGTTCTTGTATCAATCTGAATCTTGTCACCGATTTCAACGAACAGCGGAACGTTAATCTGAGCACCTGTTTCAACAGTACATGGCTTTGTAGCACCTGTAGAAGTGTTGCCTTTGAAACCTGGCTCTGTCTCTGTAACTTCAAGTTCAACAAAGAGAGGTGGCTCAAGGTCGAAGATCTTGCCTTTGTAAGACATAATCTTAACTGTCATCTCTTCTTTGACAAACTTCATTCTATCTTCAACTTCTTCATGAGGCATAGCGAACTGATCGAATGTCTCCTGATCCATAAAGTTGTAAGCTTCACCATCGTCATACAGATACTGTACTTCTTTTCTCTCGATGTAGGCTGTTTCAAACTTCGCTGTAGGGTTGAAAGATTCCTCTCTGATACCACCGTTCATAATTCTCTTATATTTTGTTCTTACAAACGCAGCGCCCTTACCTGGCTTAACATGCTGAAACTCGATAACCTGACATACATCATTATCATATTCAAATGTCACGCCATTTCTAAAATCACCTGCAGTAATTGTAGCCATTTATAAAATCCTCCTTAAAATACTCAATTAAATATAGTATATAAAATTATAGCACTTTTTTCAACTATTTTTTCATTGTTTTCTTATAAAAATAAAGAATAATCCATTCCAATCGTCGTTTTAATACGATCTGTATCTCCTCTTTTGGGTTGATCGGCTTCACAAGGATGTTGCGGATACCCACTCTTTTGGCTCCCCAGACATCCGTAAATAACTGATCACCAATGAAAACCGTCGTTTTTTTGTTAGTGCCGATCTTCCTCATTGCCTGCTCATAACCATTTTTTCCGGGTTTACCGGCCTTAAAAATATAGGAGACACCTATCTTTTCATTGAACATCTTCACTCGAGGCTCTTTGTTGTTTGACAATAAGCAACAGGAAAATCCAATCTCCCTCAGCCGCTTAAAAAGAGCAATGGCCCGCTCATCAGCCGGAGCGCCATGGGGTACCAATGTATTGTCAATATCAAAGATCAGTCCTCGATAACCCTCTTTGTAAAGTTGTTCATAATCAATGACATAGGCTGAGTCCAGCCATTCATCAGGATAAAATTGTTGTATCATGATCAAATCCTCTGTTTTTGCTGTTTGCTTTTTGGAAAAGCACTATTTTTCTCTCTGCGCATAAAATAAATAGAAAGCCGGCTAAAGGAGCATTGCCATGCAGTCATTCCCACAGCCCCTCTCTGCTGCGCAGGAAACCGTTTATCTCAGACAGTATCAAAATGGCGATATGCACGCACGGGATATTCTCATCGAAAGGAATCTCCGTCTTGTGGCTCATATTGTCAAAAAATATATGAACTCCGGCAAAGAAACAGATGAAATGATCTCTGTCGGCATCGTCGGTCTCGTCAAAGCAGTGAATACCTATAACTTTGAAAAAGGCAGCCGGCTGGCAACCTATGCTGCCCGGTGTATCGACAATGAACTGCTCATGCTCATGCGCGGCGATCGAAAACTTTCCCGGGAGGTCTCCCTTTATGATCCCATCGGCACAGACAAAGAAGGCAACGAAATCACGCTTCTCAGTATTCTTGAGCAAGAGGATGAAGATATCATCGACCAGCTGGATAAAAAACAGTCTCTCCGGAAGCTGTCAAAAATTCTTTCCAAAGTTCTGACGCCGCGGGAATATTTTGTCGTTATCCGTCGTTATGGTCTTTACGGCCATCATGAAACAACCCAGCGTGAGCTAGCCGAGCAGCTGAATATTTCCCGGAGTTATGTTTCCCGCATCGAGAAAAAAGCACTTGAAAAGCTCCGCCTTCAGCTGAACTAATTGTCTGATTTTTCAGCTCTTCGAAGCAGATCCTGATCACTCAGTTCAATACCAAGATCCACATAGATTTTCTGTTTTGGATGCGGGCAGCTTTCCATATCGCTGCCTTCTTCATCACAGATACGCAGTACTTTGACGGGCAGATCCCTGCCATCAGGCTTCATGACTTCAATCGTTTCGCCAACAGAGAATTTATTTCTCTGTTCAAGTCCGTACATTCCCTGACTGTTTTGTCCATTGATAATGCCAAGATAAGTATATTCCTTAACATAAGTATTGCTGTCATAAATCTGGGTCTCATGAGTCGGTTTGCCAAAGAAGAAGCCTGTCGTAAACTGTCTGTAAGTGCATTTGGCAATCTGTTCACGATAGTAAGGCAAGTTCTGTCTGTAAAGGTTCTCATCCTTCAGATAATCATCAATAGCTTTTCGATAGGTACGCGCCACAACAGCCACATAAAGTGCCGTCTTCATACGGCCTTCAATCTTAAAGCTGTCAATACCTGCTGCGATTAGTTCCGGAATATGCTCGATCATGCACAGATCCTTTGAATTGAAAATATAAGTGCCTCTTTCATTCTCATACACCGGCAGATATTCCCCAGGTCTGGACTCTTCCATGACCGCATATTTCCATCTGCATGGATGGGTACATGCGCCCTGATTGGCATCTCTTCCGGTGAAATAATTGCTGAGCAGGCATCTGCCAGAATAAGAGATACACATTGCGCCATGGACAAAGGTTTCAATCTCCAGATCATCCGGGATATGCTTTCTGATATCAGCAATCTCCTCCATTGACAATTCTCTGGCTGTTACAACCCTTCTTGCTCCCTGTCGGTACCAGAAATTGTACGTGCCGTAATTCGTATTATTGGCCTGGGTACTGATATGCACATCAATCTCAGGTATAATCTCTCTCGCAATATCAAACACACCCGGATCAGAAATAATCAATGCATCCGGCTGAATCACTTTCAATTCCTTAAAATATTCTCTGACACCCTCCAGATCCTGGTTATGTGCCAGAATGTTCGATGTCACATAGACCCTAACCCCATGCGCATGGGCAAAGTCAATACCTTCTTTCATATCTTCGAGAGAAAAATTCTTGGATTTTGCTCTCAGGCTGAAAACTTCGCCGCCGATATACACGGCATCCGCCCCAAAGATCACGGCCGTCTTTAATACTTCAAGACTGCTGGCCGGTACTAATAACTCAGGTATTCTCATTGTCATTTTTCTCCTCTATTCTGTCAGTTTCGTGCTGATGGTCACCCCATCACCAACGGTTAATACAGCTGTTTCAAATTCTTTCATATGTTTTAACTGCCACAGATAATCCCGCATTCTGCTGTAAATAGTACGATTCCGTCTTGTCACCGCAAAGCGGGATTCTATAATATCACCATCCTGAAGAACATTATCTGAAACAAGCAGACCGCCCTTCTTCAATAGTCTCAACACCTCCGGAAGAAAATGGATATACTGTCCCTTGGCCGCATCCATAAAAATAAAATCATATCCCGGTTCCAGACCGGCCATCACTTCCAGTGCATCCCCTTCGATCAATGTAATGCAGTCCTCTTTGCCGGCACGTCGGATATTCTCCCTGGCAATCGGAATTCTTTTCTCATATTTCTCAACAGTTGTTATGGTTGCTCCCGGCTCAAGACATTCGCTCATCAAAATGGCCGAATAGGCAACGGCCGTCCCGATTTCAAGTATTCTCTGTGGTTTATTCATCTTCAGCAACACCTTCAACAGACTCCCTGTCTCCTGACGGATGATCGGCACTCTGTCAGCCCTTGCCTCACGGCCAATTGCTTCGATGATTTCTGATTCCCTGCTGTCTAAAGAATGCAGATATGATGTCAGTCTGTCATTAACTATCATACTTTTCTCCTTCATTCTGTCTCGCTACATACCCAAATCATCAGCCGCTGCCGTTTTGCTCAGGCAGAGGCTGCATATACACGCAATGCAAAAAGCTGTTGCAGAACCGAAAAAACTTTCGATTCTGCCACAGCCCCCGACTTATTCTGTTGACGTTTCTGCAGTACCTGATCCTGCCATCACTGCAAGCATCTGATCCATCGTCATCGATGGACTCAGCTCATAATTGCCAGGCTTCAGCATGCCTTTATACTGAGACAGTCCAACATGTATAATAAATGCATATTTATACTTAATAAGCCCTTTCTTATCAAGAATGGCCGCAATTTCATTTGTACTGGCGCCATCACTGATCTGAACAGGTACAATCTCCTCAGAAGCTTCAGCAACCGGTCTGTCACCAAAAACTTCATATGCAAAGTCATAGGACCAGGTGATCACACGAATTGCCAAAAGAATCACCAAAATATAAATGATAACATTTAATGCAACACCAAAAGTACCTACGAATAATTTCTTTATCATAACGTTCTCCACAGCATCCTTATACTTCCATGATAATCGGAAGGATCATTGGATTTCTCTTTGTCTGTTTCCAGAGGAAGTCTCCCAGTGAATCTCTGATCACATTCTTAATCTTACTCCAGTCAGAAATATTGTGATTGAGGCAATCATCCAGTGCATCACTGACAACTCTTCTTGCATCTTCCATCAATGATTCAGATTCTCTCACATACACAAAACCTCTTGAAACAATGTCCGGTCCGGCCAACAGCTGGTTGCTATATTTCTCAAGTGTCAGCACAACAATCAGCAGACCATTCTGGGACAACATCTGTCTGTCTCTTAATACAATATTGCCTACATCACCAACACCAAGACCATCCACCATCACACAGCCATGCGGTACCTGACCGGTGATCTCTGCCTTTTCCTGTCCGATTGTGAGTATATCACCGGACTGCATCAGCATAATATGGTCTTTCTGTACACCCATAGTCTCAGCCAGTTTCGCACCGGCTTTCAGATGCTTATATTCACCATGAACCGGAATTGCATACTTCGGCTTTGTCAAAGCATAAATCAGCTTGATCTCTTCCTGGCAGGCATGACCGGAAACATGTGTATCCTGGAAAATAACCTCTGCACCCTTGCGGTAAAGTTCATTGATAACATTCGTAACCGCCTTCTCATTGCCCGGAATCGGGTTGGAACTGAATACAATGGTATCCCCCGGTTTAATGGAAACTTTGCGATGTGTATTTGCTGCCATTCTTGACAAAGCAGCCATCGTCTCACCCTGACTTCCTGTTGTGATCAGGACAAGCTTATCATCTGGATAGTTGCGCATTGTATCAATATCAATCAATGTATTCTCCGGAATCTTGATATAGCCAAGTTCTGATGCAATTGTAATGATATTCACCATACTGCGGCCCTCAACGATAACCTTACGACCATGTTCATAGGCTGCATTGATAATCTGCTGTACACGGTCCACATTGGATGCGAAAGTTGCAATAATGATACGGCTTTTCTTGTGGTCGTCAAAAATGCGACTGATCGTCTTGCCCACAGTTCTCTCAGACTGGGTAAAACCCGAGCGCTCTGCATTCGTACTTTCACAAAGAAGTGCCAGTACACCTTTCTTTCCAAGTTCTGCGAAACGAATTAGGTCGATCATCTCACCAAATACCGGTGTATAGTCAATCTTAAAATCACCGGTATGCACAATAATACCGGCCGGTGTATAAATAGCCAGTGCCGCAGCATCTGCGATACTGTGATTTGTCTTGATAAATTCGATTCTAAAACAGCCGAGATTAATGGACTGTCCATGTCTGACAACCTTTCTCTTTGTTGTCTTCATCATATTATGTTCTTTTAACTTGTGTTCGATAATACCCATTGTCAGCTTTGTCGCATAAACAGGTGCATTCACACTCTGAAGAACATAAGGCAATGCGCCGATATGATCTTCATGACCATGAGTAATGACAAAGCCCTTTACCTTTTCTATATTATCTTTCAGATAAGTCACATCCGGGATCACAAGGTCGATACCCAACATATCCTCATCCGGAAAGGATAATCCACAGTCAATAACGATAATACTGTCTTCATACTCAATACAGGTAATATTCATACCTATATGTTCAAGTCCCCCTAAAGGGATAATTTTGATTTTTTCATTTGATACGCCTTTATTTGCTTTCAAAAAACTGCACCTCCGTTAAATCACAGGATTCATACAATATTTCAAAAGAAACAAGACTTGCATCTATTCTGATTTTGCTCCGTCCTTCTTGCGGCATTCCGCACAGTGCCCATAAAGCTTCACTTCATGATTACTGACAACAAATCCCGTCGTCTGCTCAATCTTCTGTTCGAGATTATCAAGCAGATCTTCCTGAAATGCAAAAACTTTTCCACAGCTGACACAGATCATATGGTGATGATGATGGTGACTCTTCTGATTCGGTTCACCAATCTCATACCGTACATAACCATCATCCAAATTCAACTTGTCAATGAGGTTCATTTCTGATAGTAGCTGTATATTACGATAGACCGTAGCCAGGCCGATATCCGGCCAGTCCTTTTTCACAAGGTCATAGATTTCCTCAGCCGTCAAATGACACTCCGGCTGAGACAGAAGCACTTTTAATATAGCCATTCGCTGTGAGGTTGTTTTAAGTCCTCTTTCCTTCAGCAGCTTCCTGAACTCGCTCAATTGATCTTCTATCATGCTTCTTCTGCCTTTCTTTTCCTCTGCAATGTCTTGTAGCGATTGAAATTTCTGTATCAATCATTCATATTTCAAATCAATATCGTCCAGCATCTGTTCGAACACTTTGGAAATAACTTCCAGTTCTGTGCTGTCTTCAACAAACTCATAATAGGCCTCTTCGGTCTCAGCACCCGTCTCCTTCAGAATATAAGCATCCACTTCATCTTCTTCAGAATCTGTGACCAGCAGATAATTCACATTGTTGATCATTGTCTGTTCGATAACCATTAATTCGATTTCTTCATCATCGTCTGTTGTTAATGTAATTGTTTTTGTTGCCATGTTTCTACTCTCCCCATATTGCATACATGCATAAATCCAACTATAACTATATATCTTCCGAATCTTCTGATTCTGCCTGATTCTCCGAAAAGCTCTGATAATCCAGATACCCCTGCAGAATAAAGGCTGCCGCCATCTTGTCAATATAAGTCTTTCTGTCTTCGCGTCGAACATTACCCTCCATCAATACTCTTTCTGATGCAACGGTACTCATCCGCTCATCCCAGAGAATCACTTCAAGTCCTGTTCTACGCTCCAGTGCCTCTTTGAAAGCCAGCGTTTTCTCGACACGCTCACCCTCTGTGTCGTTCATATTCTTCGGATAACCAAGTACAATCTGTTCTGCTTCATATTCCCGGATCAAAGCCTCAATACGCGCATACGTCTTGCGGAGTTTATTCTCGTCCTTACGAGTAATCGTCTCCAGACCCTGAGCTGTAAAACCAAGAGGGTCACTGACCGCCACGCCAACAGTCTTCGAACCGTAATCTAATCCAATAATTCTCTTCTTCATCATGGGCTACTTCAGATTCACTTCAATGTAATTCTTGAGAAGTTCTTCAAGAAGCTCATCTCTTTCAACCTTCATGATCAGGTATCTTGCATTCTTGTAACTCGTCACATATGTCGGATCGCCGGACATAATATATCCTACAATCTGATTCACCGGATTATACCCCTTCTCCGTCAGTGCAATATAAACTGCTTCAAGAATGTCTTTGACCGCAATATCAGTCTCATTATTCACTTTAAAATACTGTGTATTCTTGTTATCTGCCACTCAATCACATCCCTTCTGTCAGATGGCTGATTATCCAAGGTTACTACTATCTTAATATATATATTCCAAGAATTCAATCAATTCTTTTACAAAACACAAATTCTTCATTTAATTTGCTGTTAATAGTGCCTTTTATCACCATGTTTGGTACTAATCCATCCATTTCAAAAGCACAGCGGATATAATTCTTACTGTGTCCCGTCATGTATTTCGTACCGTCAATTTCCGTTTCTTCCTCAATGAGGACAATCTGCTCCTGATCTTTGCAGGCTTCAAGAAAATCATCTTTCATTCTCTCTCCCAGTGCGATCAGTTTCTCACTTCTCACAGACTGGATCTGCGGATCAATCTGATTCGGCATATCTGCCGCTTTGGTTCCACGACGCTTTGAATACTTAAAGATATGCATATCCGAAAAATGAACCGTCTCAAGGAATCTTTCTGTCTGTGCAAATTCTTCTTCCGTTTCTCCCGGAAAACCAACGATCACATCTGTAGTCAAGGCCGGTCTGTCAAAATACTGTCTAAGGATTCCGCACTTTTCAAGGTAAAGTGCCGTTGTATAATGTCGGTTCATTCTCTTCAGTGTTTCGTCACAGCCGCTCTGCAATGACAAATGAAAATGCGGACAGATCTGAGGCACTTTGCAGAGGCGTCTGACAAAATTCTCTGTAATGATCCTTGGCTCCAGTGAACCAAGGCTAATTCTTTCAAGTCCCTCTATTCCAGATAACGCCTCAATCAAATCGATCAATGCACTGTTCTTAAAAGGTCCATAATCTTCCTGCTCATCCGCTGTATGTTCAAAGTCAAGACCATAG
>NZ_JBBMEK010000088.1:0-11385 GCF_040096555.1 Coprococcus intestinihominis
ATGAAACCGATCATAAGGATAATAAATAATTTTACAATTTGTTCTGTTAAAATGAGACTTACAGTCATAAAATCCACTCTCCTATTCTATAATAAAAAGCAAGTCAGCACACGCCGCTTGCCCCTTCATAGACTTTTCTCTTTTTTCTGAAGCCGATTATAGTCCCTTAAATTTTGTTTGTCAATACATCGTACAAAAATGTCACTTATTATTTTTAGAACAATTTATCCATCTGTCGAACATTTTCTTCATTTCGCTGTCTTTATACTTCAAATCTGTGCATCACCTAATACAAAAATCCTGATGAAAAATTGATATAGTTCTTCAACTTTTCATCAGGATTCATCTTTATGCCTGCAGTAAGTCGTCCATCACTTCTTCCACTGTCTCTATCTTCTCAGCCCGCCAAGCATCAGCACCGCAGAATAATAGTGCTTCATCAGTTTCACCCTTTGCCGCATGGAGCAGAGACTCCGTAATGCAATAAGGAATTTCCGAAGGCTTACAGCCCTTCATGCAGAGCAGGCACTTCTTCGGTGATATCCTTTCACCGGCCATCACCCGCTCCATAAAAGGATTCATAATGGCCCTGCCCGGCATCCCCACAGGACTTTTCACAATCTGAATATCTTCTTTATTTGCCCGGATATAAGCTTCTTTGTAACGGATATCTGCATCACATTCTTCTGTCGTTACAAAACGCGTAGCAACCTGAATGCCATCCACTCCAAGGCTAAAAGCATGCTTTGCCGCTGCTCTGTCATAAATGCCGCCGGCCAGTACGACCGGAATTGAACAACCGTATTTTTCACTATATTTTCTGACAACAGCCATGATCTTTTTCACTTCATCATCATAACTTTTTTCGGTATATTCTTTATCATCATATTCGGCATATTCTTCCAACTGTTCACGACTAAAACCGAGATGCCCACCGGCTTTCGGTCCCTCGATCACCACAAGATCCGCTGTACGATGGTATTTTCTGTCCCAGTATTTCAGGATAACCGCCGCCGAACGTTCCGTTGATACAATCGGTGCAATCTTGGTCTGACTTGCTGCTGCCAGTCCCGGCAGATCAAGGGGCAGTCCCGCACCTGAAATGATCAGATCCGCACCGGCTTGCACTGCCGCCCGGACATGTCCCTCATAATCTCTCAATGCAGTCATGATATTAAAACCGATGATCCCCGTTGGTGCAATTTTCCTTGCTTTAGCCAGTTCTTTGCCGATGGCCCTTCGGCAGGCTTCCGCCGGATGTTCTTCAAAATCCGGCTCCCGAAAACCAATCTGGGCCGTCGAGATCACACCGACGCCTCCGGCTTTCGCCACTGCACCCGCCAGCCCTGACAGACTGATGCCGATGCCCATGCCGCCCTGAATAATCGGCTTTTTGACTGTCAGATCACCAATTTTTAATTCTGGATATATCATCATAATGCCCTGAACCTCCGATATCTCATCTCTGCAATCTCATCCCCTGTCATTGCCAGCTGTTTTCTGAAAAATATTTTCATACATCTGTCCATTTTCAGTGTCAGTTCCGGCAGTGTCTCTATGGTGAGATCTTCCGGTTCTTCAAAAACACGCTCCACCATGCCATGTTTTTGAAGATCTGCCGCCGTCAGTCGCATCACAGCTGCCGCCTCCTTCGCTTTATGGCTATCCTTCCAGAGGATACTTGCAAAGCCTTCCGGTGAGAGAATGGAGTAAATAGAATTTTCAAGCATCCACACTTCATCGGCCACTGCCATCGCAAGCGCACCGCCGCTGCCGCCTTCACCGATCACGATTGACAGAACCGGTGTCTTAAGACCGGGCATTTCAAACAGATTGCGTGCAATGGCTTCTCCCTGCCCACGCTCCTCTGCTTCCATACCGCAGAAGGCACCCGGTGTATCGACAAAACAGATGACCGGTCGATGAAATTTTTCTGCCTGTTTCATTAAACGCAGGGCCTTTCTGTAGCCCTCTGGTGACGGCATAGCAAAATTGCGCAGAACATTCTCCCTTGTATTACGTCCCTTTTCCTGGGCGATCACCGTCACAGGCATCCCGTGGAATCTGGCGATACCGCCTACAATGGCCGGATCATCCCCAAAATACCTGTCACCATGCAGTTCTGTAAAGTCCGAAAATAAATCTTCTATATATTCTGTGCCGACCGGTCTTTCCTTCTTTCTGGAAGCCAGAACCCTGTCCCAGGCAGATTTCTTTTCATCTTTTTTTGCAATGGATAATTCTTCACTCATATTCAGATCCGGATTCTCAGATGACTCTGACACTTCCTTATAGTTTCTGAGTCTTTGCTCCGCCTCAGGATTTTTCTCATGCAGTGACAGAAGATGCTCCAGACGATTTTTCAGGTGTTCTCTTTCTACAATCTGATCAATAAAACCATGTTCTAAGAGGAATTCCGAACGCTGAAAACCCTTCGGCAGCTTTTGTCCGATGGTCTGCTCAATGACTCTTGGTCCCGCAAAACCGATGAGTGCATTCGGTTCTGCCAGAATAATATCCCCCAGCATGGCAAAACTGGCTGTAACACCGCCGGTTGTGGGATTTGTAAGAACCGAGATATAGAGCTGTCCCGCATCATGATGTCTTTTTAAGGCGGCAGATGTTTTCGCCATCTGCATCAGAGAATGAATACCTTCCTGCATTCTGGCCCCGCCGGAGCAGGCAACAATGATCACCGGCACCTTTCGCTCTGTGGCTTTCTCAATGGCTCGTGTAAGCTTTTCCCCAACAACTTTGCCCATGCTGGCCATCATAAAATGGCTGTCACACACGGCCAGTACCACTTCATGACCGCCAATCCTTGCAAGGCCTGTAGTCACCGCTTCATCAAGGCCTGTCTTCTCACGAAGAGCTTCAACTTTATCTTCATAGCCTTTGTAATGCAGCGGATTTCCGGATGTAAGGCCTGTATCCCATTCCTTGAAACTTTCCTCGTCTGCCAGCATCTCGATGCGGCGTCTTGCCGGTACACTAAAATAGTTGCCGCATTTCGGGCAAATATACTGATTGCCAATAATACTTTCTGCCAATACCACTGCTCTGCAGGCATTGCATTTGCGCATCAGCCCTTCAGGCACCTCCGGTGATGACTCCCCGGAGTTTTGAACATTGGCCTTCCTGTTTGTCAATGTAATGTAATTTTTCTGATTGGTCTTTTTAAACATATTTCCAAGCTTCATTGTTCATCCCTCCTGTCATTCTGTCATCCTGTCACTTCACCGGCTTTTTTCATTGCCCGTCATCAGCAATCAGCTTTTTCCAACCATCGACATCCTCCGGCAGCTTTTTCCTGCCGTCATCAGCAATCGTTTTTTCGCTGCCTGGCATTATCAATATTTCCTGCCACGCTGCAAAACATTTTACACTTCAGCTGCATAACGATGGTTCAGTAATTGTTCCTCTTTATCTGCAATAAATTCAATATCAAAATCACCGTTCTGGTAATCCGGATCATTTAAAATCTCATATTGATAATCCACATTGGTATCAATGCCCTCAATAATCACTTCTCCCAGAGCGCTGCGCATCTTTGTGATGGCTTCATTTCTGTTTTTCGCAAATACGATCAATTTCGCCAGCATATTGTCATAGTACGGCGATACTTCATAACCGCTGTAAATGGCTGAATCAATACGTATGCCTTTGCCGCCGGGGAGATACATATCTGTGATTTTTCCCGGACACGGCCGAAAACCTTTATAAGGATTTTCCGCATTAATACGGCATTCAATGGCATGTCCCGTCAGCTTCACATCCTCCTGAGTATAGGACAGTTCCCGCCCGTCGGCAATACGGATCTGCTCTTTGATGAGGTCAATCCCTGTTACCCACTCTGTTACCGGATGCTCCACCTGAATACGGGTATTCATTTCCATAAAATAAAAACGGCCGGTTTTTTCAAGCAAAAACTCAATGGTTCCCGCATTGACATATCCTGCAGCCTTTGCCGCATTTACCGCCGCCTCCCCCATTTTCTGACGCAGTGCATCACTCATAATGGCACAAGGCGATTCTTCAATCAGCTTCTGGTGATTTCTCTGGATGGAGCAGTCACGCTCGCCCAGATGGATCACATGACCATAACTATCCGCCAGAATCTGGAACTCGATATGTTTCGGATGCTCCACAAAGTGCTCCAGATACATAGTATTATCGCCAAAAGCTGCCATAGATTCCTTCTGGGCTGTCATAAAAGCATTTTCCAGTTCATCCTGATGATAAGCCACACGCATGCCTTTGCCGCCGCCGCCAAGGGCCGCCTTGACAATGACCGGATACCCCACTTCTTCTGCAATGGCCAATGCTTCTTCTGCATGATACAAGGGTTCCTTGCTTCCCGGGATCACCGGTACCCCTGCCGCGATCATCGTATTTCTGGCATTGGATTTATTGCCGAGTTTGCGGATGACATCTGCGGTTGGTCCGATGAAAATAATATGACACTGCTCACATAAAGCTGCAAATCGATCATTTTCCGACAAAAATCCGAATCCCGGATGGATAGCGTCTGCACCGGATACAATGGTGGCACTGATGATCTGCTCCATATTCAGATAACTCTCAGAAGAAGGCGCCGGCCCGATACAGATGGCTTCATCCGCCAGCTGTGTATGAAGGGCTTCCCTGTCTGCTTCTGAATAAACAGCCACCGTTTCTATGCCCATTTCCCTGCAGGCCCGGATGATACGCACCGCAATTTCTCCGCGATTGGCAATTAAAACTTTTCTGATCATCTTTATTCCCCGATAGCCAGTGTCAGTTCGGCTTTGACAGCCACTTCTCCATCCACGGAGGCAATGGCCTCACCCACAACAACAGGTCCTTTCTGACGAATAATTCTTGCTTCCAGTTTCAATTTATCTCCCGGCACAACTTTTCTTCTGAAACGGCAGTTTTTGATACCGCCGAAATAGCCAAGCTTGCCTTTATTCTCTTCCTGCATCAGCACAGCCACTGCACCCACCTGAGCCAGGGCTTCGATGATCAATACCCCGGGCATCACCGGTTCCTGTGGAAAATGCCCTGCAAAAAAGTCCTCTCTGTATGTCACGCATTTATAGCCCACAGCATATTCGCCGGGTTCATAATCTTCGATATAATCCACCAGCAAAAAAGGATGTCTGTGCGGAAGAATCTCTTTAATCTCATTAATTCCAAGATGTTTCATTAGTCTAACTTCTTTCTTATATATTACAAAATCAGTTCAGCACTTACCTGCACAGCCCAGGCAATTCTATACAACCTAGGCAATTCTGAACAGCGGCTGGCCATATTCTACCATCTCGCCGTTTTCCACAAGAATTTCATCCACTGTGCCGTCAAAATCACTCTCAATATCATTCATCAGCTTCATGGCTTCCACAATAGCCACTGTCTGACCTTTTTTCACCGTATCACCCACAGCTACATAAGGGGCTGCATCCTCAGCAGGTGCGGCATAAAATGTGCCCACCAACGGTGATTTCACAAGAAAACCTTTCTGCTCTGCCTCTTTTGTTCCGGCTGCCTTCTCCTCTGAATCTGCTGAAGCTTCTGACATTGCTGATGCTGCAACTGCCTGCATCGGCATCACTGACTGGCTGACACCGGCCGCCGGCAATGTCTGTACCGCTGTCACTACTTCTTTTTCCTTCTTCAGGTTCAGACACACACCCTCTGCTTCATATTTAAAACCCGTCAGTTCTGAATCTGACACGGCCCGTATCAATTTTAAAAGTTCATCTAATTCCATTTTTACACCTGGCCTTCATACTTCTTGAAAAGAAGAGACGCATTATGTCCGCCAAACCCGAGGGAATTGCTGATGGCATACTGAATATCTTTCTCTACAGGTCCGTCAATGGCATAGTTTAAGTCACAGCCCTCGCCAAGTTCTTTCGTTCCGATAGTCTGGTGGATAAATCCCTCTTCAATAGCCTTCACTGAAACAATACTTTCCACCGCACCGGCAGCACCCAAAAGATGACCGATCATGGATTTCGTCGAATTGATGACAAGATTTTTGGCATCCTCGCCAAAAGCTTTCTTAATTGCCTTTGTCTCAAAAAGGTCATTGTGATGGGTGCCTGTACCATGGGCATTGATATACTGTACTTCAGATGGAGCAATGCCTGCCTCTTCCATGGCCAGTTCCATAGCTTTGGCGGCACCGCTGCCGTCCTCTGCAGGGGATGTGATATGATAAGCATCGCCTGTAGCACCATAGCCCACCAGCTCTGCATAAATATGTGCACCTCTTGCTTTGGCATGCTCTAACTCTTCCAGTACCACTACACCGGCACCTTCACCAAGAACAAAACCGCCCCTTTCCTTGTCAAAAGGAATAGATGCGCGATCCGGATCCTGGACTGTGGTTAAAGCTGTCAGTGCTGTAAAACCTGCAACCGCTGTCGGGCAGATGCAGCTCTCTGTACCGCCGGCAAACATTACCTCCGCATCCCCATACTGGATAGCGCGAAGAGCATCACCGATACAGTTTGTTCCTGTGGCACAGGCTGTCACCACATTAGTACACTTACCTTTTAAACCAAGCTGGATTGACACATTGCCTGCCGCCATATTGGAGATCATCATCGGTACAAGCAGCAAATTCACTCTGCCCGGTCCCTTTGTCTCAATGGTCTGGCAGGCTTTTTCAACCTGCTGCAGGCTGCCCACACCGGAACCGATGATCACGCCGCAGCGATAAGGATCTTCTTCCTGAATATTAAAGCCGGCATCCGCGCAGGCTTCCTTTGCTGCTGCCACCGCATACTGTGAAAAAGTCTCCATACGCTTCGCTGCCTTGAAATCCATCAGCTCTTTCGCTGAAAAATCCTTGACCTCTGCTGCAATTTTTACTTTATAATCTGTGGTATCGAATTTGGTAATTGATCCGATACCGTTTTTGCCTTCCTTGACATTCTTCCAGAAAGACTCTACGTTATTGCCGATAGGTGTCACTGCACCCATACCTGTAATCACTACTCTGCGCTTTTCCATCATTTTCTCCATTCTGAAATCTATCCATATCACCTATATAAGCAATCCGCCTACATGGCCATGCCGCCGTCCACGTGCAGCACCTGTCCCGTTATGTAAGCCGCTTCATCCGACACCAGAAAGGCTGCCGCATTGGCCACATCCTCTGCCTGTCCGAAGCGCTTCAGCGGAATCTGCTTCATCATCTCATCCTTCACTTTATCTGACAGATCTGCCGTCATATCCGTTTCAATCATTCCCGGAGCAATAGCATTCACCGTAATGCCTCTGGAAGCCAGTTCTTTGGCTGCGGATTTTGTCAGGCCAATGATACCTGCCTTGGAAGCTGAATAATTGGCCTGTCCTGCATTGCCGGCCACACCCACGACAGAAGCCATATTGACAATCCGTCCATAGCGCTGACGCATCATCTGTCTGGCTGCAAACCGGATACAGTGAAAAGTGCCTTTCAGATTCACATCGATGACACTGTCAAAATCTTCTTCCTTCATGGCCATCAACAGTCCGTCCTTCGTGATGCCTGCATTATTGATCAGAAAATCAATCCGGCCGTATTTTTCTGTCACAGCCTTGAAAAAAGCTTCACAGGCTGCAAAATCACTGACATTGCACTGAAAAATATCCGCCCTGCCGCCTTCATCTATGATCTCCTGCTGTACAGCCGCAGCCTTGCTTTCTGAACCATTGTAATTAATAATCACTGTCGCACCGCAAGCTGCCAGTTTTTTGGCAATGACCCGTCCGATACCTCTGGAAGCACCGGTCACAACTGCTGTCTTCCCATCAAATTTTCCCATTTCGTTCTCCTGTTTCTATCCCACATCAAATGATTAATTGTCTAAGTTCTTCAATAACTTTCTGTGCGTCCTCCACCGTATTCACTGTGTAAACTTTTGCATTACGGTTAATTTTCCGCATAAAACCTGCCAGCGTCTTTCCCGGTCCGATTTCAACAAATGTATCCACGCCATCGGCGATCATTCGCTCCATAGAGGCCTGCCATCTGACAGAGGAAGCTACCTGTTTTGCCAGAAGAGCTCTTGTTTCATGAATATCGGTGACATATTCCGCTGTGACATTGGTCACATAAGGGATTTTCAGTTCTGACCACTGCATATCTGCCATCTCCTGATCCAGCGCTTCGCCGACCGGAATCATCATCGGTGAATGGAACGGTCCGCTGACATTCAGCATGACGCATCTTCTGACACCGGCTGCTTTTAATGCTTCCACCGCCTGCTCCACCGCCGATTTTTTGCCGGTAATAACAATCTGTCCCGGGCAGTTGTAATTGGCAATGCTCACATCCTCAATCGGTGCCAGACATTTTTCAATCAGCTCTGTTTCTGCACCAATGACAGCCGCCATGGCCCCCTTACCTTTTGGTACGGTATTCTGCATGAGAATTCCTCTTTTGCGTACAAGACGAATGGCATCTTCCGTTGTCATACCGCCAGCCGACGCAATGGCACAATATTCGCCGAGGCTTAATCCGGCTGTAACATCCGGATTAAGTCCTGCTTCTTCCAGAACGGCCGTCATGGCCAGACAGGTTGTCACCATGGCCGCCTGTGTATATTCCGTCTGATCTAATAAATCATTCTCTTCAAAGCACAGTGCTTTCATATCCATATTTAAAATCTCTGAGGCTTTATCATAAATCTCCGCCGCCAGAGGGCTGTATGCATAAAAATCTTTGCCCATTCCCGCTTTCTGGGCACCCTGTCCCGGGTAAATAAACGCTATTTTATTCATAATATTTTCTCCCAAAACATTCTTCTGTCTCTCTCACCAGTTTCCGGATCAGATCATGACAGTTCATCACTTCTTTGACCATGGCGGCACTCTGACCAGCCATGACACTGCCATTCACCACATCTCCGTCCACGACAGCTTTTCTTAAACCGCCGAGGGTCAAAAGCTCCAGTTCTTCAAATCCTGCTCCGGATTTTTCCAGTTCCAGATACTTCTTCGTCATCTGATTTCTCAATGCTCTGACAGGATGTCCCGTTGTTCTTCCTGTTACACGGGAATCGATATCTTTTGCCTTAATAATGGCTTTTTTATAATTCTCATGGACCTGTGATTCCTCTGTTGTAACAAATACTGTTCCCAGCTGAACCGCTTTAGCCCCCAGCATAAAGGCTGCGGCCATACCGCGGCCATCCGCGATACCGCCGGCTGCGATTACCGGAATCTTCACTGCGTCAACAATCTGAGGCACAAGAACCATTGTTGTATTCTCTCCAATATGGCCGCCGGCTTCACAGCCTTCAGCCACCACTGCGTCTGCACCGCAGCGTTCCATTCTTCTTGCAAGTGCTGTGGAGGCTACCACCGGGATGACTTTCACACCAGCCTCTTTCCACATCTGCATATATTTTTCAGGGCTTCCGGCACCGGTTGTTACAACTTTCACGCCTTCTTCCACAATGACTTTCGCTACTTCATCCGCATAAGGACTCATCAGCATAATATTGACCCCGAAAGGTCTGTCTGTCAGCTTTCTTGCTGACCGGATCTGTTCACGCACCCATTCTGCCGGCGCACTGGCTGCGCCTATCAGTCCAAGTCCACCGGCATTTGATACGCCGGCTGCAAGATGATACTCAGCAACCCAGGCCATGCCGCCCTGGATAATCGGATATTCTATTCCAAGCAATTCGGTTACTTCCGTCTTCATATTACAACCTCTTTCTGTCTGTTTTTGATGTCTGTCTTTTCCGTCAATACAGCATTCTGTTTTCCTGCTGTTATTCTTCTATTCAGCTGTTACCCTGTCTTTCTTAGTTCTGATGAGCTGTCAGATAATCCACCACATCACCGATGGTCTTTAAGGTGCCCATGGAATCTGCATCAATTTCAATACCGAATTCATCCTCAAAATTCATGACCATATCCATCAGGTCAAGGGAATCTGCACCAAGGGATTCAAATGTTGTCTCTGCATTCAGATTACCAGCTTCTACTCCAAGTCCTTCTGCTACAATTGCGATTACTTTCTCTAACATAATTTTGTTCTCCTTTTCGTTGATATATATTTTTATTTTTTATTATGTAACTTCTGTCTGTACCCCATCCGAAGATGAAATACATCCCGCATCTGATGATACCTGCCGCCCTGAGACAAATTATGCCTCACCGCTTCAGATTCGAATTATGCATGCCACTCCATATAGACAGCGCCCCATGACAGACCGGCGCCAAAACCGGCCATAATGATTTTCTGTCCACCTTTAAGCTGACCACTTCTGTTCATCTCATCCAAAAGAATCGGTATGCTGGCGGATGAAGTATTGCCACATTCCGCGATATTCATCGGGAACTTCGCGATATCCGATTTTAACCGCTTTGCTATAGCTTCAATGATCCGCTCATTGGCCTGATGGGTGATAAACCAGTCAATGTCTGCCTCTGTGCAATGCATCTGTGTCATCAAAGACTTTGCCATCTCCGGCATCTTTCTCACCGCAAACTTAAAAACTGCCGTGCCATCCATATCAATGTAGGTCTTACGGTCTGCTTCCCTCTGCTGCCAGTCATTCTGCACGCGGCTCTCGCAGGCCAGTACATGACCCATGGTGCCATCAGAGCCTGCAACCGAAGGATAAAGCTCTCCTTCTTCAGCCTGAACAACGGCTGCACCGGCGCCGTCACCAAACAGGATACAGCTGCTTCGATCCTCCCAGTTATTGATAGCTGACAGCGTCTCGCTGCCGATGAGCAGAATTGTCTGATACAGCCCCGCCGCAATATACGCCTGAGCCGTCTGATAAGCAAAGACAAATCCGCTGCAGGCTGCACTGAGATCAAAACATACTGCCCGGTCTGCCCCCAGAGCCGCCTGAACCTGAAAAGCCACACCGGGAATCACAGCATTCGGCGTAATGGTGGATACCAGAATCATATCGATTTTCTCCGGCAGCACATGGCCATTCTCAAGGGCCCGTCTCCCGGCCTCCACCGCCATACTCACCGTGGTCTCGTATCCGGATGCAACGTGTCTCCGGACAATCCCGGTCCGTTCGCGAATCCATGCATCACTGGTCTCAACAATCTTCGCAATATCATTATTATCGTAATATTTCTCCGGCAAATAAGAACCCGTGCCGCATATCCTGCCTCTCATAGTTCATCTCCATCTGTCAAATAACTGTTTTGAATTTTAGTTTTAATATAAAATCTTTTTGATTTAAAATAATTTGATATTCAAATCTTTTGATACTATAACATAATTAGCAGAAGTTGGCAAGTAGTTTTTTGATAAAAAAGAAAAGTGCGGTTTCCAAATATATCAAAGAGTTTCAAAAAGAGCTTATTCATTACAGGCCGCTCCCGCTGCCAACGCTCGGTAGTGGTACATAAGGCAGTACAAAACACTGC
>NZ_JBBMEK010000089.1:0-11320 GCF_040096555.1 Coprococcus intestinihominis
CCGGTAAATGCACCCTCGTCATATCCAAACAGTTCACTTTCCAATAGCTCTGACGGAATGGAGGCACAATTGATACTGATGATGGGTTTCTTTCTTCTGCTGCTCTCCCGGTGAATCGCCTGTGCAAAAAGCTCTTTGCCGGTTCCCGTCTCCCCTGTAATCAACACGGGAAAATCCTTTCTTGCCACCCTCATGGCCTTCTCTTTCAGCTTCTGCATAGCCTCTGAATTGCCGAGGATCTTACAGAAGCCACTGTCCTCTTCGCTGCTTTCCTCATAAGCACGTTTGTAATAATTCAGTTCTTCTGTGGCAATACTATAAGCCATGGCCGCCGCTCTCTCCTTGAAAGACATCTGGGCTGCCGCACCAAGAAGCTCTCCCTGCTCATTAAAAAAGCAAAAACGATTGGCCACCGCATGGGTTTCTACATTGCTGGCATTATCATTTTCACCATAGGGCTGCAGATAAACATTATCATCCCCATCACGGGCTGATGACAGAACATCATACATACTGGTGGTCGAAATCACTTCGCCGATTGGCTTTCCTAAAACCTGTTCACGGGTTTTCCCCAGAAACTCGCAATACGTCTCGTTGATATCCACAATCACACCATTGGGGTCCACAATGATAAAGCCGTCATTGGTAACTTTCCAGAACTCTTTTAAAAAGCAATAGTACTCATGTTCATTCATCATCCTATGCCTCCACTAAAATATCTGTTAAATGTTTTGTCGAAAAATGAACCATAAAAAATTATATATGCTATACTCACCCTGTTGTCTTCTCCATTCTGACACAGAAAGGAGATGAAACTTGTGGATTATTTTATTTCATTTATAATTTCCGTTATGGCAGGTATTGTCTCATACTTTATCAGCAAATGGTTGGACGGAAATAAATAAGACAACCAACCTACATATTGCATCATCATGATGCAGGAACCCCCAGAGGCTGCCACCTCTGGGGGTTCCTTTTCCATTTGGATTATTTTATTTCTGTGTGATTCGATTATATCATATGTATCTTCAAACTACAATAGATATTCTACACGTTGTATGCAGCTTGAAGATTTCTTTTTTCCCACAAATAATGCTACTTTTGTGGATGTAGACCCCGAATTAACAACAAATACTTTATAATCTTCTGCCACTCACCTTTTCCTGCCTATGCTTCGCCCTTTTCCTGTCTGTGTTTCTCTCTCATCAGCGCCATTCTCTCTTTGGCCGACAGTTTCTTGAAAGCAGCCTTTCTTGCCTCTTCTTCCGCAAATGCCGCATCATCAATAACACGCTGCTCAAAGGCTTTTTCTTCAATAGCCACAGATTTCACGATGGCATCCGACAGCGCATCCAGTTCTGACGCATTGGAACGGTTCGCTGAGGAGTTGATGGTCATTCTGGCATTCAGAATTCTGCAATCTTTCAGATTCTCATCAATATACTGCTCCATTAAAGAACCGGACTTGATGGCCCATGAACCGTTTTCGATAATGCCGAAGACACGTTTCGACAGGTTCAGCACCTTCAGATGGTGCAGGAAGTCTTCCATCACCGGATAAATATTCAGGTTATACGTCACAGATGCCAGTACAATATGACTGTATTTGAAGGCTTCTGCCACCAGATAGGATACATGTGTCTTGGATACATCATAAACTCTCACATTGGTAACGCCTTTTTCACACAGCTGTGCTGCCAATGCCTGGGCAGCAGATTCTGTATTGCCATACATGGATGCATAGACGATCATCACGCCGTTTTCTTCCGGAATATAGCGGCTCCATTTATCATGCTTGTCCAGATAATAACCCAGATTGGTACGCCATACCGGTCCATGAAGCGGACAGAACATCTTGATCGGCGCTGTTTTGGCTTTTGCCAGCAACTGCTGTACAAACGGCCCATATTTACCCACAATATTAGTGAAATATCTTCTGGCATTGTCAATCCAGTCTCTGTCGAAGTTCACTTCATCGTCGAACAGACGACCATCCAGTGAACCAAAGGAACCGAATGCATCTGCTGAAAACAAAACACCGTTAGTTGTATCAAATGTCACCATGGCTTCCGGCCAATGCACCATCTGCGCCATCAGGAATGTCACTGTATGTTTGCCGAAACATCTTGTATCACCCTCTTTGACGGTATCTTCCCGGCCATCCACATCAAAACCAAACTGACGCATAAACATAAATGCTTTTTCGTTGCTGATAACTTTACATTCCGGATAACGAATCAGGACTTCCTCAAGAGAAGCTGCATGATCCGGTTCCATATGATTGACAACAAGATAATCCAGTTTTCTGCCATCCAGAACAGCAGCAATGTTCTCAAGGAATACACGGCAGCCTGACCAGTCCACGGTATCAAAAAGAACCGTTTTTTCATCTAACAACAGATATGCATTGTAGGAAACACCCTCCGGAATTGGATGAATATTTTCAAATAATTCGATTCGCTTATCATTCACGCCAACCCAATATAAATCTTCCGTTACTTTTCTTACACCGTTCATGCTTCACCCTCCTATCTATCCTCTTGTTACTGCTGAAATCATTTCACTTTTTGATACACCGCATTCCGGACAAATCCAGTCTTCCGGCAGCGCCTCAAAAGAAGTACCCGGTTCAATACCTGCCTCCGGATCGCCTTTTTCAGGGTCATACTCATAACCGCATCCCATGCAGACATAGCGACCGTCCGCTGTTGCTGTTGTCTTTGAGTATAACGGCATCTCCCGTTTCGCCGGTTTAGCATTTGGGTCCGGTTTTGGCAGATCACTGTTTAATTTCTCTGTTAAAAGCGGCAGAATGGTTCGAATATCGCCGACAATACCATAATCCGCATGTCTGAAAATCGGTGCTTTTTCGTTTCTGTTGATAGCGACAACAGTATGTGCTTTCTCAATACCTTTCAAATGCTGCTGTGCACCTGAAATAGCGCAGGCAATATAAAGTGTTCCGGTAAATTTCTCACCGCTCATGCCCACAAAGCGCTCTCTAGGAAGTACTTTCAGTCTTTCGTAAGCGGGTCTTGAACATCCCATAGCTGCACCTGCTGCCTGGGCCAGATTCTCGATCAGATACATTTCACTCTTCACCGCAATACCCATACCTACGGAAACAACACGCTCAGCCTCATCGATCGGTGTCATTGCATCCGCAGTCAGTGAAAAATCAAATCCATCCATGATCAGCAGTTCCACCAGCTTATCCACATTCGCTGCATCACTTCCCTCATTAATCATTTCCCGAAGTCTGTTTTTAGGATCCCATGCTCTTGTTGGTTCGTTCACAAAATTCATACTCATGTAATGACACCTCCGTTTTATTTGTTGTCAGCGTATCTCAGATCATTCCTATCTACTGACTAAAATCCCCCGTTACTGTGGCTTTTCTAAAACTAGTAATTATTATTGATTTAATACTATTATATCTACATTCTCAAAAGGAGTCTGTAACAGCTGTTACAAACTTCTTTTTTTTACAAAATTTTTTCCAATTTTTCTCTATCCAGAATCCGAATCTGCTTCCGGTCAGCTTCTATCAGCCCTGCTTTCTGCATCTGCATCAATGTTCTTGATAGTGACGGTCTGGCTACGCACAGATAATCCGCCTGTTCCTCACGATTTGTCTTTAGTACCACCGTGTCACTTGCATCTGCCTCCTGCAGAAGCCAGGCTGCTGCTCTCTCCTGCACACTGGCAAACCCTAACACATTCAGCTTCCGCACCGCCATCCATTCCTTTGTGGACATGCTCTCATACAGATTCTGGATCAACTGCTTATGATGGTCACAGGCTTTGTCGCAAAATCCGTACAGATGCTGCCATGGCACTGCCAACACTTCCACCGGCTCGCAGGCCACCGCTTCGTACCAGTAAACACGCCCATTTGTATCCAGATTGCTGCTGTAATGCTCTCCAATCAACGCTCCTGATGCAACATGATATAAGGCATTCACTTTTCCAGAAGGCATATAGCTGATAATCGACACATTTCCCTTTAATAAAGCATAGAAATAATCCGCCTGCTCCCCTTGTCGAAATATCGTCTCATCCTTGTTATAAGTACGGAACTTTGCTCCGGAACAGACCAAAATCCGTGCAATACTTTCTTCTGAAACATTTCTGAACAGACTGTTGGCAGACAGACGCGCATCTGGTCTTTTATTAACTTCTTTTTGAAAATTATTTTGTTTTAAAGAGCACTTTATTCCAGTAGCTGTTGCCACAAAACCACTTCCCTTTCTCTAAAACCGTATCTATCTTATTGTTTTCCCGTAATCCGATCCAATTATAATTTTAACTCCACACACCAGTAACCAAAAGCCCCGCTGCCCTGATTTTCCCGGCTTACCGGCTTGAATTTGCGAAAACCAAACATGGCAGCCATATATTGCTCCCGATGCTGCCAAATACCGGGAACACCCATCAGATAAACACCTTCATCCTCTGACGCCCCATCATTTTCGCCGCGCCCACCGACATCTTCTTTATCCTTTTTCTGCTCCACCTTTGCCAGTATCAAATGCCGGTAACAATAATATCCATGCAGCAGAAAACTATTGCTGCCATAAATCCAACACGCCATCGGCATGCGCCCGATATCCTGAAGTTCCATCCGCACACAGGCTGCCACACTGTCATCATCAAAAGGATACATCTGCGGTAGCTGTGACATCAGCAGGTCATAGACATTGCTCCTAGAGTACAGCTCTTGCTCTGCCTGTTCTTCTGCTTGTTCTTTCGACATCTCCGGCTCTTTCGATACAGCTAAAATCTCGTTATTCTCCGGATTCTCATTTTTCTCAAACGCTTCCATCCTTGCGTCATCTACAAATGCCGCCACTTCCTCTTCAGGGATCAACGGATTCTCATCCGCATGCGGACTCACCAGAGTCTCTGCCTCAGGCTCTGTCCCTTGCGTTATGACACTTTCTGGCTCCGCATCCGCAAAGGTTCTCTCCGTATCAGTTTCATCGGCTACTGCATCACTGTTTTTCTCTCCAAATCTCACTAAAATCTCTGAAAGCGGCTCTCTATTGACAAATTTCTCTGTTTCCAGCGGTTCATCATCCCATCTGGTACCGTAAACGCCGCCATCTTCTCCCAGCAAAACCATACCAGCGACACGGTCCAGATCATACGTTGTTCCCATCAGATGATCACTGTCCATCGTCAGTTCCATATCCCCCGTCTGTTTCTGAACCAACAGGTCTCCGATTGCAATCCCTATGTAATCACCGGACACTCTGATCAGCATATAAATCTGATACTTTTTTGCTTCACTATAATAAATTCCCGACATATGAATAGAAAGCCGACATTGTCCATTCCGGCTTTCTACTCTCACAAACCCACTGTTGATTGTCTTTCTCCCGTTTTCATATAAATACATATAAGAAATAAAACGCCGATATTCTGCCACAGAAACACCCTCCCAGGACGTCCATTGATTTTTGCGATATCGCTGCCACAGCAGCATTTACTCTTATATATATGACTGAAAATGGAAAATATGCACCATCTGCATATTTTAATCCGGCAATTCCTCAGCAAGATATGGAAACATACTGACAGACCTTTTCAAGATGCCCTGCATATAGGCAATGGCGATGCCGTAGTTAGTGATCGGCACATCCTGATCAACAGCACATTTCATCCGATAGCGGACCTCGCGCTCATTCAGCATACAGCCTCCGCAATGAATAATCAGTGCATATTTCGACAGATCTTCCGGAAATTCTCTGCCGGAACACAGCTCAATATTCAGCTTTTTGCCTGTGTAATTCTTCAGCCATCTCGGTATCTTAACACTGCCGATGTCATCACACTGGCGATGATGGGTGCAGCCCTCTGCGATCAGCACTGTATCTCCGTCTTTCAGATCTTCCACTGCGGCAATCCCACGAACAGCCGTATCCAGAAGTCCCTTATGTCTGGCCATCAGAATAGAAAAAGATGTCAACGGAATACTTTCCGGTACATCCGCAGATACCTTTGCAAAAACCTGGCTATCCGTGATAACAATGGCCGGCGGTTCCTTGAATTTCTCCAAAGTCTCCCTCAATTCATATTCCTTGACACAGACAGCTGCGCCTTCCGCCTCCAGAATATCCCTGATAACCTGCTGCTGAGGCAGAATCAGACGTCCTTTCGGTGCCGCCTTGTCGATTGGAATAACAAGAACAGCCATATCTCCCGGATGCATCAGATCACCCACCAGCATCAGTTTGTTTTCTTCTGTCTTGCCGATGGCTGCAATCTTCTCTTTTAATGCTTCAATCTCTATCTTCTCTGTGGCACTGACATAAATCTCATTTTCTTTGGCTTCCGGGTGTTCCGGCTTCAAATCACATTTATTCCAGACAAGCAGCCATGGAATCTCCTTCTGTCGAAAAATCTCGATCAATTCTCTGTCGCAGTCTTTCAGGCCCTCTGTGCAATCTGCCACCAGCACAGCCACATCGGATTTATTCAAAATTTGTCTTGTTTTGCGGACTCGCAATTCGCCAAGTGCGCCTTCATCATCAAAACCCGGAGTATCTATGATGACAACCGGCCCGATCGGAAGCAGTTCCATTGCCTTGCTGACAGGGTCTGTTGTGGTTCCCCTTGTATCGGATACAACAGCCAGTTCCTGTCCTGTCACAGCATTGACCAGGCTGGATTTACCCGCATTTCTCCGGCCAAAAAAACCTATATGTACACGCTCACCTGACGGTGTTTCATTCAATCCCATCTCTTGTCCTCCTTAAATGTTAAATAAAGTCGGCAAATCCCGGCATCTGTTTTATTTTCTTCAAATAAATTCTTCCCGAAAAAGCAATATGCGGCAATTCAAAGAACTGAGCATCCTTTGGACAGATTGGTCTGTACAACGGATCTGCCACTATGATTCCTGCATCCTTCAGCTTTTGTTCCATCATCTCTTCACCACAAACAGCCTCATCCCCCGGTGTCAGCAACCCTTCTGTTTCTTCCAGCGGGCACAATACACGAACGGATCTGCCATACTGAAGTTCAATGGCTGCTGCCAGAGAGCCCATTGTCACCGGTTCACCAATCAACGTAATCTCCGCCCGGTGTCTCGGACTCTCCTTCGTATCATTGACATCTTGAAGATTCTCTGCCGACATTCTGCAGGCTGCATAAACAACATTGTCTTCCTTTTCACCATTGACAGCTGCTTCCATTGCCTCTGACAACTTCTCCGTGAAACGGCCAACCGGTGCTCCAACCACATAAGGTGTACCGAATTTTCTCTGCAATACTTTGGCTGCCCGAAGCCCCACAGATGAAACAACCACATTCACTGCTGCATCTGCAGATTTCGACAGCTGATCCAAAGAATCTCCCATGGCCCACATGCTGTTGATCTGCCAGCCGTATTGCTCCAGACTGCGCTTCATCGTTTCCGCATGATCAAGAGGCCCGAAATCCAGCGGCGTAACTCCCAGCAAGTTCACCAGACGGTTTCTGCCTTTTTCCTCCGTGTTTTTATTTGAAACATCCTCTGCATGGCTTTTCGGCAAAACAAAATGTTCTGCAATGGCTTCCAAAGCCATACCTGCCCCGCGCACATAATCATGCATGCCGTTTGTAGGCACTGCAAAGGTCGGAATACCCGTATCCTGCTCTGTTACCTCTGCAATGGCCGGAAAATCCGTGCCGTTCATATAGGGGATCGGCGAACTGGCCAGGGCAATAAAGCGTGGTTTCAATTCGGATGCCGCTTCTTCGATATCATGGATAAACTTCTCATCATTTCCCATGATCGCATCGATTTCTGTCAAACCTGAGATAAAGATCAGACTGTCCTCATCATACCATCTGATCTCATCATGGGTATTATACGTCGAATTGCATCCCGAAGGATCGTGCATCACTGTCATACCGCCCAATTCATAAAGGGCTGAACAGACGCCGGATACATCGGCTGTATAAATCGGTATTATTCGATATGCCTGTCTCATATGCAGCTTTCGCACCCCCATCCTTTGCGGATCACAAGATCCGGTGTCTCTTTTTCTTCACGGGCTGCCTCAACCATCAGATGTGCCAGACGCCGGATTCCGTCAAAGCCATACAGGCCCGCACCCTGTACCATGTTGACAAAATGTCTGCTGCCTGTAAACCAGGCCGCTTTCTGCCCCAATGCCAGCATCTCCCGCTCCGTTTTTCTCGGAAGGACACGCATTTTCACCTGCACAGTTGCAAGCAGCATCAACTCAGGCGCATGCTGCTGAAGCCATTTGAAATCATTTTCCTCTTCAGGGCTGATGGCATCCAGATAAATCCGTTCTACATAAAAGCCATGGGAGATCAAAAGTCTTGCCAATCCCATAGGTCTCGGATGAAACGTCCCGTCTATGGCGATCGGCCAGTCTCCAACTTCCAGAAGTGCCTCATGAAGTGCTGCTTCACAGCTCTCTTTTTCACCTTCATAATCCAGAACACCCAGAAGCTCCATTGACTCTGATAATGCTTCCAGCTGCCCGATGATCTCATCATAATCAAAACAGGAAGGCATATACATAAATGGCCGCCCCAGTCTCTCTGCCGCCCATTCCGTACCGGCTTTTCCTGACGGATAACAGTTCAGCATCATCCGGCAGTCTGACAGAGAAAGATAATCTTCCCAGGACTCACAAACCGGGGACTCTTTAATCTGATAATCATTACATCTGAGCAATCTCTTGAGATCTGATGTCTCGTCCAGTGCAAAATCGCTGCCCAGGATAGATATTCTTCGCTGCCCTTCTTCTGTTACTGTTCCTTTCTTCAAAGGATCATACATGGACAAACGCAGCTTTTGATCCGGTGTCAGACCACTCTTTCGCATGATCGGATCCATAAAACATCTGACAAAACAGATTTCAGGAAATCGTTTTCCCAGTTCATCGTAGATTCTCTCAAGATCGCTGCCCAGGAAATGATGCAGACAAACTGTAAACAGAAAAACCGCTTTCGGCTTTTGTTCCAATCTCTCGATCACATCCGCCACACCTTCGATGGTAATATCTTCCAGATTGCCGTTCAGCAAATGCTCTTCCTTGAGGATAACAAAGGAAAAACGTTCCGCCTCGTTCATCTCTGCCGCTGTTAAAACAACACCACGCATGCAGTTATCGGCACAGACATAAATCTGATGAGCATCCGGCACCTGCATGCCGGTGTGAACGATATTCCATGTTCCATGTACCGGCGAATTAAATTCCAGTTCCGATGCAAATGGCACCGGAAATTCCGCATCTTTGATGGCCGTCGCCGCTCCTTTTGGATCGACTGTTCCACCCAGTCTTTTCAACATAAAACGGCCTCCTTCTATCCTCTCGCTTCACACACAGCCAGTATCTGCTCCGCCAGTTTCCTGTACTCATCTGCCATTTCACTGTCAGGAAAAGCCTCCAGAAGGATCTGCTGCTTCTCCTCTGCCAAAAGTACCTGCTCACTGCGGGATAAAGTTCCCACTACAGATGTCTTAAAATCATCTGCCAGTTCCGCCACTTTTTCGTCTTCACGCTTAACGTTTCTGCGATTCAGGATCAAACCCCCCAGAGATGCATAGCCTCTGTTTTTGAAGTTGTCGATGGCCATGGCAATATTCGCCGCAGCATGGATAGACATATTTTCCCCTGAGGTAACAATAAATACTTTATCCGCATAGCCTTTTCGCATCGGCATGGTAAATCCGCCGCAGACAACATCCCCAAGAACATCATAAAGCACAACATCCGGCTGATAAACCTCATAGGCTCCCTTTTCTTTCAGCTTCTCCAGTGCCGTGATAATACCACGTCCGGCACAGCCCATCCCCGGTGTCGGGCCACCTGCTTCCACACAGACGACGCCGCCGAATCCGATGCGAACCATATCTTCTAATTCAAAATCATTTTTGCGCTGATTCACCAGCTCCAGCACAGTCGGTACGGCTTCACCATGTCTCAGCTGCATGGTTGAATCCGCCTTCGGGTCACAGCCGATCTGCATAACTTTCAGCCCTTTTTCCGCTAATGCGGCAGCCACATTCGAAACAGTGGTTGATTTGCCAATACCGCCTTTTCCATATACAGCAATCTTAATCATTCTATCTTCTCCGCTTTCATTGCGCTGTTTAAAACTTTTATATAAACTGCGGTTTTAATTCTCTTTTGAAACAACATTGGAATACGCCGTTTTGACGGATACACCTTTCAGCCGGCCGATTTTGCCGGACAACGTACTGATGATATCCTGCGGCGCATCGATTGCAATGCTGATAATGCTGATCCCTTTGTCACGATAAGGAATTCCCATGCGTCCGATAATATATTGAGCTGCACCGTGTAAAAATTCATTCACTTCCTGTGCTGAACTGCCATCTTCTATAATAATCGCAATGACTGCCACTCTCGTTTCCATTTTTTTCTCCATATTGACTCCATTTTGTCGGCTATGACCAGATCAAAAATCTGACCCTCCGTCCGAATTTTCAATCACTCGCCGATCAGTGACTGTTAGCAGATTCTCGGAAGCAGCTCGCCGCCCGGCTGAGGAAGCAAAGCCTGTGTACCGATTTCTGTTGTCATCACAACGTGTCCCGGCTGTTCCTCCGTAACTTCACCAATAATGGCCGCATCCTTTGAATATGGACACTGTCTCAGTACTTCGACAATCTTTTCTGCTTCTGACTTAGGCGCCATGATCACCAGACGGCCTTCACATGCCAGATAAAGCGGTTCAAGACCAAGCATGCCGCAGACACCCTTGACTTCCGGTGCCACAGGCACATCTGCTGCATTCAGGCGAATACCGACCTTGCTCTGTCCTGCAATTTCATAAAGAACTGTACCAACGCCGCCTCTTGTGGCATCACGGATTACATGGACATCTTTTGTGGCATTTAATACAGATTCGACTGTAGGCCACAATGGTGCACAGTCACTGGTTACATCCGCATCAATACCGAAATCTTCTCTTGCCAGCAGTATCGTACATCCATGTCGGCCGATATCACCTGTTACAATAATAGCATCTCCCGGTTTGGCATAGTCGCCGGATGTGCTGACACCATCAAGAATTTCTCCAACACCTGTTGTCGTAATAAAGACACCGTCCACCTGACCCTTTCCGGCAACCTTCGTATCACCGGATACAATGCGGACACCGGCCTCTTTGGCTGTTTTCTCCATCGCACCTGCGATCTCTTCCAGTTTCTCCATCGGAAAACCTTCTTCAATAACAAAGGCACAGGAAAGATATAACGGCTTTGCACCCATGCAAGCCAGGTCATTCACCGTACCGCAGATGGATAATTTGCCGATATTGCCGCCAG
>NZ_JBBMEK010000090.1:0-11289 GCF_040096555.1 Coprococcus intestinihominis
ACAGATATGGATTTGGGAGATATTTCTGTTGATTTTACTTACGCCATCAGCAAGGCAGATAAGAATCCGTTGTATATGGAGATGACTTTCAATGGAATGACAGCCGGAGAAGGCGATGAACAGGTGACATTCAGCAAGTTCAATATGAAGATGGAATATACAAACTTTGACACAGTGGATGCGATCACAGTTCCTCAGGATGTTGTTGATTCTGCAATCGATGTGACAGATTATCTGAATGATCTTCAGAATGAGACATCTACAGAAACAGAGACTCAGACTGAGAGTGAATCAGCAGCATAAATTGAATCTGAAGATTTGAAGAAGACTTTATATGATGAAAATAACCGGGCAGTTTAATCTGTTCGGTTATTTTTGCGTTCGCGTTTCAGGTCACCTGTCTTATGAATAAATTTATTGACACTGCCACATACTACCTGTATAAGATGTGTGGGAATTCAGATGAAAATTGATGTCTGTGCAGCAGGCCGGAATTCCGTATCGGGACCCATGGGCGGGTCGCGGATGAAAATAGACAGTAAACAGGAGGAATGGCATTATGAAGGCGACAGGAATTGTAAGACGTATCGATGATCTGGGGCGGGTGGTTGTGCCGAAAGAAATCAGAAGAACGTTGAGAATCCGGGAGGGTGATCCGTTGGAAATATATACAGACAGGGAAGGTGGTATTATTCTTAGAAAATATTCACCGATTGGTGAATTAAGCCAGTTTTCAAAACAATATGCGGAGGCCCTGGCACAGAATACCGGCTATATTGTCAGTATTACAGACCGAGACCGGCATATTGCTGCGGCCGGTTCGGGGAAAAAAGAGTTGATGCAGAAAGAGATCAGCCGTCAGTTGGACAATCTGATGAACCAAAGAGAGAATCTTCTGGCTGTGAAAGGGGAACGAAAATTTATTTCGATTACGGAGGATGGCGGAGAAAATTATACAGCACAGGTCATCTATCCGATTATCGCAGAGGGAGATGCCATCGGCACCGTTATTCTGACGACAAAGGATGAAAAAGTACGGATGGGTGAGATGGAAATGAAACTGGCTGCTTCAGCTGCCAGTTTTCTCGGGCGACAGTTGGAACAATAAGACGGGTGGCGGGGTACAAGCGGCACAGGCAAAGTTGCAGAGAACATAATTTCCTTGATTTTAGCCTGTGCCATTGCTATAATCAGAAAAGAAATTTCGTGAACAGAGGAAAAAGGCAATGAGTGAGAACCAATTATATTTTGCACCCATGGAGGGAATTACAGGCAGCATTTACCGAAGAGCCCATCATCGGATATTCGGCGGTGTGGACAGATATTATGCACCGTTTATATTTACCAATCCAAAAGGAAAAATCAGCAAAAAGGATTTATTGGAAATCGCGCCGGAGCACAATGAGGGATGTTGGGTTGTTCCACAGCTTTTGTCAAATTGTGCAGAGGATTTTATAGCCACAGCCCATACATTAAAAGGGCTGGGGTATGATGAGGTGAACCTGAATCTGGGGTGCCCATCGAGTACAGTGGCATCAAAGGGACGCGGCTCTGGATTTCTTGGAGAAAAGGAGGCGCTGAAAGCTTTCCTGGCAGATATTTTTGACAAAACAGATATGAAGATTTCTTTGAAGACAAGGATCGGGTTGAACCGTGCGGATGAGTTCGATGACATCCTTGACATTTATCAAGCCTTTCCGGTGGAAATGCTGATTGTGCATCCGAGAATCAGAATGGACTATTACAGCGGTAAGCCGGATATGGAAGCCTTTGAGAAAGCCAGTGCCAGAATGCCTTTTCCTGTTTGCTATAATGGGGATATATTTACAGCAGCAGCTTATGGACGTGTCAGTGAAAAATATTCAGATATCCGTCATTGGATGATAGGCCGGGGGCTTTTGTCTAATCCGGCATTGTGTCGTGAAATTCGAGGCGGGGATTGTGCGTCCCGGGAAGAACTGGCGGATTATTATCATACAATTCGGGATGAATATGAAGTACGCCTGCAGGGAAATAAGAAAGTCGTTTTTCTGATGAAGGAATTCTGGCATTATATCAGCTGGATCCTTTCAGAGGAGGACCGACAGGAAATCGATGTACTGATGCATCTGAGAGATGGAGCGGAATTCTTCCGGAAAGCGGAAGAAATTGCGGCAAACTGTACAGTGGTGAAAGGACAGGGGTTTCATTCTGAGATGGAAGTACATAAGTTTTAGGGTAAATGACGGTGTAATAAAAGGACGGTGGAAGCCGTCCTTTTATTTGTTGACATCAATATAGCTGTAAAGTGTATATTTGGAGATGCCGAAAAAGTTTGAAATTTTGTCTCCGGATTTTGTAATGAGAAATGCACCGGCATCATTCAGAAATTGAATGGCGCGCACTTTATCATCCTTGGTCATCATGGCCACCGGTTTGCCGACCAGGGTAACAGACTGGCGAATCAGATCTTCCAGCAGATCATTCACATTCTGAGGGATACTTTCAGGTTCCTTCTTATCATCCTCATTGGCAACCAGGGATTTCAGTGCCTGTTCAGCCAGCAGCATGCTTGTAATATCGTAATTGATAGACAGAATACCGGTAATCTTCTGCTCTGTGTCATCATGAATATAGATTGTACTGGACTTCAAAATACGTCCATCGCCTGTTTTGGTCAGGTATGCCAGGTGATCTGTTGGAGCAGAACCCCGAGCTCCCATTGCCTTCATGGCTTCCAGAACAACGTGTGAAGGACCGTCTCCGACTGCACGATGCGTTACATGTCCGTTTTCAACAAGAACAACGGAATGTTCAATATCCGTAGATGTCAGGTCGTGGAGAACGACTTCGCAGTTATCACCAAACTGTTTGGCAAGAGCTTTTGCTAATTGCCTGAAAAATGGCAGATTGAGTGTCATAAAATTGTGTCTCCTTCCTGCAAATATGATTACAATGCACAGTAATATTATAATAATATATCAATTTTTGTAAAAAATTGCAAGGAAAAAGACAAAAAAGTTTTGGACAACAACAATTTTTTTGCAACAGTTCAGAAATTATTATGCCCGATACATTGAAGATACAATAATGTCTATACTGGAGACTTGGACATTGAATGATTTTGCGGAGAATCAAGAAACACTTTTTAATATGATGCGGGTATTTTTAAGCGGTATGAATGCATTGCCACAAGCTCTCAATTAAATAAAAATTACTTGAGAGTTTGCTGAAAAAGCTTGATATTGCCTATAAAATATGCTATCTTTTTTTCATAGCAAAGGACAAAGGCGTCTACTACAGGCGTGGTTTGTCCTTTTTTTGTTACCATATTTTGGAAATGATAATTTTATACATAGAAGAAAGGTAGTGAGTGATAATGGAACAGCAGAAGAAACCGGCTTTATATGATCCGTCTTTTGAACATGATGCATGTGGTATCGGTGCAGTTGTGAATATTAAGGGTATCAAGACACATAAGACTGTTGAGGATGCACTGACCATTGTAGAAACACTGGAACATCGTGCAGGTAAGGATGCCGAGGGCAAGACCGGTGATGGTGTTGGTATTATGCTTCAGATTTCTCACAGATTTTTTAAGAAAGTGACTGAGGAACTGGGTTTTTATATTGGTGAAGAACGGGAATACGGTGTTGGTATGTTTTTCTTTCCACATGATGAGCTGAGAAAGAATCAGGCCAAGAAGATGTTTGAGATCATTGTGGCCAAGGAGGGTCTTGAATTTCTCGGATGGCGTACAGTACCGACGAATCCATCCGTACTGGGACAGAAAGCATTGGACAAGATGCCATACATTATGCAGGGCTTTGTGAAGAAACCCGCAGATGTGGCCAAGGGCATTGATTTTGACCGTAAGCTGTACATTGCAAGACGTGTTTTTGAACAGAGTAATGATAATACCTATGTTTGTTCTTTATCCAGCCGTACTATTGTCTATAAAGGTATGTTCCTGGTAGGCGAGCTGAGAAAGTTCTTTGATGATCTTCAGGATGAGGATTATGAATCAGCCATTGCAACGGTACATTCACGTTTCAGTACGAATACGAATCCAAGCTGGATGCGTGCGCATCCAAACCGTTTGATCGTCCATAACGGCGAGATCAATACAATCCGCGGCAATGCAGATACCATGTTGGCCCGTGAGGAAACGATGTCTTCCGGTGCACTGAAGGGTGAGATGCATAAGGTACTGCCGGTGATCAATTCTTCAGGTTCTGATTCCGCGATGCTGGACAATACATTGGAATTTCTGATGATGAGCGGTATGCCGCTGCCGAAGGCTGTCATGATCACAATCCCTGAACCATGGGAGAATGACAAGAGTATGAGCCAGACAAAGAGAGATTTCTATCAGTACTATGCAACGATGCTGGAGCCATGGGATGGCCCGGCTTCCATTGTCTTTTCAGATGGTGATCTTCTTGGTGCGGTGCTTGACCGCAACGGTCTGCGTCCGTCCAGATATTATGTGACAGATGATGATTATATGATTCTGTCTTCAGAAGTTGGTGCACTGCCTGTACCGGAAGAACATATTGTTTTAAAGGATCGTCTGCGTCCGGGAAAGATGCTGCTGGTAGATACTGTTCAGGGCCGTTTGATCTCTGATGATGAGCTGAAGGAGACATATGCCCAGAGCCAGCCTTATGGTGAATGGGTGGATGCCAACCTTGTTAAGCTTGAAGATCTGAAGATCCCAAATGAACGTGTGCCGGAATATACAAGGGATGAGCGTATCAGACTGCAGAAGGCATTCGGCTATACATATGAAGAGTTAAAGGATACCATCCTTCCGATGGCCAAGAATGGTGCAGAGCCAATTGCTGCCATGGGTGTGGATACACCGCTTTCTGTTCTGAGCAATCAGCCGAAGCCACTGTTTTCTTATTTTAAACAGATGTTTGCACAGGTAACCAATCCGCCGATCGATGCTATCCGTGAGGAAATTGTGACATCTACAACGGTTTATATCGGACCGGACGGCAATCTTCTGGAAGAAGCAGCAGAAAACTGCAAGATGGTACAGATCCACAATCCGATTCTGACGAACACAGATCTGCTGAAGATCAAATCCATGAATATAGAAGGATTCAAAGTAGCGACAATTCCGATCACTTACTATGTCAATACACCCCTTGAACGTGCATTGGATCATCTGTTTGTGGAAGTAGACAGAGCTTACAGAGACGGTGTGAATATTCTGATTCTTTCCGACAGAGGCATCGATGAGAACCATGTAGCGATTCCTTCCCTGCTGGCTGTATCTGCCCTTGAGCATTATCTTGTCAGAACAAAGAAGAGAACAGCGGTTGCTGTGATCCTTGAGAGTGCAGAGCCAAGAGAAGTGCATCATTTTGCAACGCTGCTGGGTTATGGTGCCTGCGCCATCAACCCATATCTGGCTCAGGAATCCATCAAAGAACTGATCGATCTGCATATGCTTGACAAGGATTATTATGCAGCTGTCAGTGATTACAATTCAGCGGTTCTTCACGGTATTGTCAAGATTGCTTCCAAAATGGGTATTTCAACGATCCAGTCTTATCAGGGCTCTCAGATCTTTGAAGCCATTGGTATCAGCAAAGAAGTCATTGATACATATTTTACGAATACAGTCAGCCGTATCGGCGGCATAACATTAAAAGACATTGAGCGCGATATGAATACATGGCATATGCGTGCATTTGATCCGCTGGGGTTGGATGTGGATCTGTCTCTGGACAGCATCGGTGGTCATAAGATGCGAAGCGGCAAAGAGGAACATCTTTATAATGCAAGAACCATTCATCTGCTTCAGGAATCCACAAAACGCGGAGATTATGAGATGTTTAAAGAGTATTCTCACAATATTAATGAAGAAACACGCCTGATGAACCTGAGAGGTCTTCTGGAGTTCAAGTTTGATGAAGAAGGCGGTATTCCGATTGAAGAAGTAGAGAGTGTGGATGAGATTGTGAAGCGCTTCAAGACAGGTGCCATGTCCTATGGCTCCATTTCTCAGGAAGCTCATGAGACACTGGCTATTGCCATGAATATGATCCACGGCAAATCCAATTCCGGTGAAGGTGGTGAGAGTCTTGAACGTCTTACCATCGGACCGGATGGACTTAACCGGTGTTCTGCTATCAAACAGGTAGCTTCGGGTCGTTTTGGTGTAACTTCCAGATACCTTGTCAGTGCCAACGAGATCCAGATTAAAATGGCTCAGGGTGCAAAACCGGGTGAAGGCGGTCATCTTCCGGGCGGAAAAGTTTATCCGTGGATTGCAAAGACAAGACTTTCCACACCGGGTGTGGCATTGATCTCACCACCGCCGCATCATGATATTTATTCCATCGAGGATCTGGCACAGCTGATCTACGATTTAAAGAATGCGAATCGTTCGGCAAGAATTTCTGTCAAACTGGTATCTGAGGCTGGTGTTGGTACTGTTGCAGCCGGTGTTGCCAAAGCAGGTGCACAGGTTATCCTGATCTCCGGTTATGACGGCGGCACAGGTGCAGCACCTCGAACATCTATCCACAATGCAGGTCTTCCTTGGGAGATTGGCCTGGCAGAAACACATCAGACACTGATCATGAACGGTCTTCGTTCAAGAGTCCGTCTTGAAACGGATGGTAAGCTGATGACAGGCCGTGATGTAGCAATGGCAGCGATCCTTGGTGCAGAGGAATTTGGTTTTGCTACAGCGCCCCTTGTGACAATGGGATGCGTCATGATGCGTGTATGTAATCTGGATACATGTCCGGTGGGTATTGCTACACAGAACCCTGAACTGCGAAAACGTTTCAGGGGTAAACCGGAATATGTGGTCAACTTTATGAAATTTGTTGCCCAGGAACTGCGTGAGATCATGGCCAAACTGGGTGTGCATAACCTGGATGAATTAGTGGGACGTTCTGATCTGATCAAAGTCAGAGACGATGTGGATCCTCAGATTTATGGTAAACTGGATCTTTCAGCCATTGTTGAGAATCCGTATCTGCATGAAGAAAAACATCTGTTTATGCCGGAGGATGTCTATGATTTTGGCCTTCAGAAAACCATTGATGAGAAAGTCTTCCTGAAAGAATTCAAGTCTGCACTGGCAGGCAAGAAGAAAAAGAAGATTGAGATTAATGTACGCAATACAGATCGTACACTGGGAACAATTTTCGGGTCCGAGATCACCAAGAAGTATGGCGATACATTGCCGGAAGATCAGTACACGGTGAAATGCAACGGCAGCGGCGGACAGAGCTTTGGTGCCTTCATTCCTAAGGGACTGACACTGGAACTGTGCGGCGACAGCAATGATTATTTCGGCAAAGGTCTTTCAGGGGGTAAACTGGTGCTTTATCCACCAAAGAATATTAAGTTTGAGTCCAATGAAAATATCATCGTCGGTAATGTTGCCCTTTACGGTGCCACAAGCGGCAAGGCTTATATCAGCGGTGTGGCAGGTGAACGTTTCTGCGTTCGTAATTCAGGTGCAACAGCAGTTGTTGAAGGCGTCGGCGATCATGGCTGTGAATATATGACAGGCGGTCGTGTGGTTGTTCTCGGACGCACAGGCAAGAATTTTGCAGCCGGTATGAGCGGCGGTATTGCCTATGTTCTGGATGAAAACAGAGATTTATATAAACGTGTCAATAAAGAATTAGTTTCCATTGATACGGTGACATCCAAATATGATGTTATGGAGCTGAGAGATATGATTCAGGCGCATGTGGATAATACAGGCTCTGCCATTGGCAAAGAGATTCTTGACAACTTCTCTGAATATCTGCCGAAGTTCAAGAAGATCATACCGCATGATTACAGTCATATGCAGACAGCCATTGTCCATATGGAAGAAAAAGGTCTGACATTTGACCAGGCACAGATTGAAGCATTTTACGCAAGCAAGAGAGGATAGGAGGGGATAACAATGGGAAAACCAACCGGATTTTTAGAATATGAGAGAGAAACAGGGTGTGTCATTTCACCTGAGGAACGTATTCAGAATTTTAACGAATTCCATATCCCTCTGAGCAGTGAAATGCAGCAGAAGCAGGGCGCAAGATGTATGGACTGCGGTGTACCGTTTTGTCAGTCAGGTATGATGATCGGCGGTATGGTATCGGGCTGTCCGCTGAATAACCTTGTACCGGAATGGAATGATCTGATTTATAACGGCAACTGGGAACAGGCATGGCGTCGTCTGATGAAGACAAACAGCTTTCCTGAATTCACATCACGTGTCTGCCCGGCTTTGTGCGAGGCAGCGTGTACTTGCAATTTAAACGGAGCCCCGGTTTCTGTTAAGGAAAATGAACATGGTATTATTGAATACGGTTATGAACATGGCTTGATGAAGGCAGATCCACCGAAGGTAAGAACCGGCAAGCGAATCGCAGTTGTGGGTTCCGGCCCTTCCGGACTGGCAGCCGCAGATCAGCTGAACAAACGTGGCCATCAGGTGACAGTTTTCGAGAGAAGTGACCGTGTGGGCGGACTTTTGATGTACGGTATTCCGAATATGAAACTGGACAAAGCGGTCATCGAACGCCGTATTAATATTATGAAAGAAGAAGGCATTGAATTCGTAACAGGTGCGGATATCGGCAATAATTATAAGGCTTCCAGACTGCTCAAAGAATATGACAGCGTGATCCTGGCCTGTGGTGCATCGAATCCGAGAGATATCAATGTGCCGGGTCGTGAAGCAAAAGGTATCTATTTTGCCGTTGACTTCCTGAAGAAGACAACAAAGAGTCTTTTGGATTCAAATTTTGAGGACGGCAATTTCATTTCTGCAAAAGGTAAAAATGTGCTTGTTATCGGCGGCGGTGATACAGGCAATGACTGTGTGGGCACATCTATCCGTCTGGGGGCTCAGAATGTCATTCAGCTGGAAATGATGCCGAAAGCGCCGGATCAGCGTGCAGAGAGCAATCCATGGCCGGAATGGCCGAAAATCTGCAAGACAGATTACGGCCAGGAGGAAGCCATTGCATTATATGGTCATGATCCTCGAATTTATGAGACAACGGTGAAATCCTTTGTCGCCAATGATAATGGTGAAGTCTGCGCTGCAGAATTAGTGAAACTGTCATGGCAGAAAGACCCTGAGTCAGGACGTATGGTGATGCATGAAATCGAAGGCAGCAATGAGATTATTCCAGTCGATCTGGTGCTTATTGCAGCAGGTTTCCTTGGCAGTCAGAGTTATGTCACAGATGCTTTTGGTGTAGAGGTGGACGGCAGAACCAATGTCAAAACAGAACCGGGCCATTATCATACAAGCGAAGAGAAAGTCTATGTGGCCGGAGATATGCACAGAGGACAGTCACTGGTTGTATGGGCGATCAGAGAAGGTAGAGAGGCTGCAAAATGTGTGGACATTAATCTGATGGGGTATACAAACCTTGATTAATCGATACGCAGATTGACGAAAGATTGACGGCGTGCAATCAGATGCATAATAGAGGAACCCTAAACGGGCACATTCATGTACAGGCATACTCGCGTTGCCTGGTCTACGTGCTACTTCGGTCGGTGCTAACGAAAGTCCACTGGACTTTCAGCACCGTTGGCAGCGGTACATAAGATGCTAAAGGACAGCATCTAAGTACCGGCCACGTCAGAAGCACCTGTACATGAATGTGCCCGTTTAGGTTCCATTTTGTTGTTTTTTGATGCACGCCTGTTTTATTGGCCGACAAAAAAAGTTTTGACTAAAATCAAATGGTTCGTATGATTTATTTTGAGGTGTAGGGCTGTTTTTATTTAATGATGGCATATTTTTATATATGTGGACAGGGATGGCTTTTGGATAAGAGGTATGGTAGAATAATTAATAGCACAGGTATTTTGAATTATATTAGAAAATGGGGTGAATATACTATGAGTGCTCAAACAGATTGTGAAATGTTAGCAATACGTGCTCTTGAAAATTATGCAACACAACATCATATTGCAGGTGAAATGGCGGCTGATATTTTTCATAAGAATCAGGTTTTTGAAAAAATGTTAATTCAACATGAGTATTTACACCAAATTAGTATAAATGAAGTGGATGAGTTTGTAGAAAAGATAATTTCAGATGCATCAACAGAACTGGTGGTTTATCATGGAAGTTGTTATGAATTTGATGAAATTGATTTAAGAAAATCACATAATAGGCGTGATTTTGGAAAAGGTTTTTATACAACAATTTTACAATCACAGTCTGAGGAGTGGGGATATCGACTTTCTCTTCGAGAAAAAAGAAATAAATATTATGTATATGAATATATATTTGAAGAAAATCCGGAATTAAATGTAAAGCGGTTTGATACATTAAGTGAAGACTGGTTAGAATTTATAAAAGAAAATCGGAGTAAAGGTGGCCTTCAACATGGCTATGATGTGGTAATCGGACCGGTTGCAGATGATAATACAATGGAGACTGTTCAGTTATACATCGCAGGTATTTTTACAGCTTCTGAAGCAGTAAATAGATTACGATATAATAAAGTCAATAATCAAGTATCTTTTCATACATCAAAAGCGTTGAAATATGTGAGATTGATAAGGAGGACAGCATATGACGGCAAGTTACACATTTAATGGCAAAGATATAACGTTGAATGTTTGCATTCAGATTAGGGATGTTATTCAGGTATTGAAAGAACATTATCATATTGGTTTTGAGGAAGCTCTGATGAGATTTTATAAATCGGAAACATACAAAACGCTGCAGCAGACGGAGAATTGCCTTTGGGCTGAGTCAGCAGAGTATATTGCCGACAGATATTTTGAGGAAGTTGGAGAGAAGATAGGAGTATAGGCATGACTTTTGAAAAAACAGTTACATTAAAGGATGGCAGAAACTGCCTTTTGAGGAATGGCGTTACCAGTGATGGGAAGGCAGTTCTGGATGTTTTTAATCGGACTCATGAGGAGACGGATTATCTGCTGACTTATTCGGATGAGAATTGTTTTACGGCTTCTCAGGAAGCAGATTTTCTGCAGAGGAAAACGGATAGTACGAATACTGTTGAGATTATTGCGATTGTGGATGGTGTTGTTGCTGGGACTGCAGGGATTGATGCTTTGGGAATGCGGGATAAAATCAAGCATCGTGCGGTTTTTGGCATTGCCATTACAAAGGAATTCTGGGGACTGGGCATCGGAAAGTATCTGATGGAGGCCTGCATTGAGTGTGCCAGAGAAGCCGGGTATCTTCAGCTGGAACTGGAAGTTGTTGCTGAGAATGAGAGGGCAGTTGAAATGTATAAGAGGGCAGGTTTCATTGAATATGGAAGAAATCCGGAGGCTTTTCGT
>NZ_JBBMEK010000091.1:0-11265 GCF_040096555.1 Coprococcus intestinihominis
AAAGAAGGTCCGATTGACGGAGTGAGTGCAGAGACTGTGGGAGTATATACAAAGTTCAGAGGAAAAGGTCTATTCCAGGCAGAGAAACGCATCATCAAGCAGGAAACAACGGATGTAGGAATTAAAGCAGCTGTATCAACCGGAGTAGTCAGTATCTATGACCGAAAGAGGGACTACGGGATAGCGGTTCCCATCACGGAGCTTGCAGCGATCTTGAATGAGGCACTGAGGGTTGGGATGACAAAGAAAGGAGAGTAAAGATGATTTGGAAATCAGCAATTTTACTATGGGTTGCATTCTTCCTGGTGAAATACCTTGTAAGAGTTAATATTTCAAGAGAGGAACAGATCAAGATGGCACTGGGAGGCCATTTGAAGTGGACGCCAGAAAGAGTAGTGCTTTTGATTGTATTTTTTGCGGCGATTATCACAAGCCTTGCAACGTTGGTATGGTTCCTATTTTTTGTGTTATAAACTATAAATAAAAATCCCCTGGTGCCATGTAGCAGACAGAGGATCTTCTAAAAAAAATATTCGCTGATTAAAATTATAAAATGAAGATCAAAAAAAGTCAATGAAACGGACACCAGGGAGGTAGTAAGATGGGTAAAAACACACCAGGAAAACAAAAGACAGTGAGACTGAGCGAGGAGGAGTTGAAAGAACTCTGCCAGAAAGCAGTCGAGGACGGCGTATCAAAATACATAACCGTGCAGAATCAAAAGAAAAAGCAGGAATGGAGAGGGCTTCTTTTCAGGACTAAGAAGCTCCTGGAGAATTACACAAAGTTGAAGGATTATGCAGAACAGGCAGTTGTCACTCTGGAACAGGCAGAGGAAGTCGATGAAACGCTTGTGAACATGGACGTACTTATGAAGTTCAAATTGTTCGAGGATGACAAGACTTTGCACAGACAGCTCAGGGGAGTAAATGCCGTGAAGTTTATCATGGCACATGTTGACCGGATGCTGGAGGTGTATAAAAGCAACTGTCTTAATTCTTCGCAGGAAGTCATGCACAGACGATGGTTTGTGATCGAATACATGTACCTGGAGAGGGAGGACGCCAAGAAAACAACAAAAGAGATCGCTGAGATCTACCAGACAGATATCAGTAATATTCAGAAGGACGCAAAAGAGGCAAGAAACGATCTGACCACATTATTTTTTGGGCTGGATGCGATGGTTTTATATGAGATCCGGGACTAATTTCCGTTTTTCTTCCTTTGACTGTCATTTCAGCCGATGATATAGTATAAACTGCAAATTGTGAAGCAAGGGAAACCGAGCTTGCATTTGCATGGTGCTGTGGTGTACTCATTCTTTCCCATGATTCCCAGGTATCTTCGGATGCCTGGGATATCCGTGGAAGTATGATACACAGAATTGTTTCTACCCTGACGTATAATTCTTCCAAAGAGATCGTATCGGATGATACGGTCTTTTTTATTGCCGGAATGGGAAAGGAGTGGTGCAATAGCATGGATGAAACGAACAAAAAGAGGATCGAAGTAGTGGAGATGCGAGTAGGAGATATTAAGTTCGGATTCGGGAACCCACGAAAGATCAAAAAGAAAAAGAAAGAAGAGCTGGAAAGATCCATAGAACAGTATGGAGATTTCGGTTTATTCCTGATTGATGAAAATAATAACGCCATTGGAGGCAACCAGAGAGCAACCACAATGGCTGCTCAGGATCCGGATAGGATTGTTCTATGTAAGCGATTGATCGGCTATTCTGAGGCAGATCTGAGAGCTATCAACATAAAGGACAATACACACGCCGGAGAGTGGGATCTGGACTTGCTGGCAGACTGGACAGCAGATCTGACTACAGATCTTGGTCTGGATCTGAAAGAACTTGATCCGAATGAGCGTAAGAAAAAAGAGATGGAGCTTATCAATCTGGAGAAATACAACTATGTATTGATCGTCTGCAAGAATGAGCTGGATTATAATGAGCTTACCCGGAATCTGGGAATTGATGGTGCGATCGTCCGGATGGGTTCCAAAAAGAAATTGAAAGCACGGGCTGTCTGGTATCACGATATGAAAGCCCAGATCGTAAGTGCTGCGGATGCCGGATCTCTGGATCAGGAAGAGGAAAGCCAGGAAGGAGTGGAGGATGAAGAGGGATAAAACCTTCGGGATCTACGTTCCATCCTACAAGAGGTATGACTGCATAAAGACTGATAAAGTTCTGAATGATTGCACCTATGTAGTCAGAGAATCGGAAGAACAGCTATACCGGGATGCAGGAGTAAGGAAGATACTAGCTGCACCGGATCAGGAAATAGACAGCTTGCCAAAAATCAGACAGTGGATCATAGACCATACGCCCGAGGACATTATCGTACAGATTGATGATGACATCGAGCGTTTTTCTTATGTGAATAAAGTCAACATGGAAGAGATTCCGGATCCGGACATCATAGACGCCGAGTTGGTGCGGATCGGACAGATCCTGAGCGATCTGAACCTGGGGTTTGCAAGTATCAGGATGCAGGAATCCGTTATCAAGTATAATGAGGAGTTCCGGTTTTCCTCTACGATCGGATTAGTGTGCTGGTTCAATAAGGCATCATTAAAATCCAGATATGATGAAAATGTCCGGTTTAAGGCAGATACAGATTTCCAGCTGAGCGAGCTTCTGAATAACCGGATCATTATTGTTCCGGAATACCTGAGAGCCAAAGCACAGTATGACAAGAACAGCGGAGGGAACAACACGAATAAAAATTCAAGCACCATGAATGAAACCATAGAGTACCTGAAAAATAAGTGGGGGAAATATTACGAACATAATTTCAAAACCAATCAGTCAAAAGTGAAAGTGAGGAGATAGAATGAGGATCCTGATAGTTGGACACGGGGTAGTAGGGAAGAACCTGGAGAAGGAACTGGAAGTGCTGCACCCGGACGTCATAGACAAATATAAACCGGAAGAGAACAAAATTGAAGTTCCTTACGGAGTCCGTTACGATATTGCATTTATTTGTGTGGACACACCGATCCGAAAGGAAGAGAGAGTGCTATGCGATACCTCAGAGGTAAAAAATGCGATCATGGAGAATGAAGCGGAGATCTACGTGATTAAGAGCACGGTATCTCCAGGAACCACGGAACAGCTCCGGGTAAAAACTGGAAAGAGAATCATATTCAGTCCGGAATACTACGGAGGTACGCAACATTGCAACAACTTTCGCTTTGACTTTACAATCCTGGGAGGAGAGAGAAAGGCTTGCATTGAAGTCATCCAGGTTTTACAGCATGTATACGATGCCAGACACCAGTTTAGGATAACGGACAGTAGAACGGCAGAATTAACAAAATACATGGAGAACTCTTTTTTGGCAACAAAAGTTTCCTTTTGCCAGCAATTCTATTTTATCGCTTCTGAAATGGATGTAGACTATGAGGAATTGAGAGAGCTGTTCGTGCTGGATCCAAGAGTAAACCCTTCTCATACATTCGTTGATAGGCTGCATCCGTACTGGAGTAGCCATTGCCTGGATAAGGATGTGCCAGCTATTGCAGACGCATATGAAGCTTCACTACTCCAGGAAATTATCAAGTTCAATGAGAATACAAAGAAATGTTTGGGGATCATCAGGAGAGCAGAGATCCCGGAAGGGATAAAAAACGATATGCTCATGTACCAGGCAGGAGTAAGGAGAAAAGAGATCCTGAAAGACCGGGAAACACCGTAAAATCAAGGTTTTGTGAACATTTCGTTAAATTGCAGTACACGCCTTTACATCGGTTTTTCTGTACGCTACAATAAAAGAAAAGGTAGGTAACAGAATATGGGATATGATTTGAGAACACAGAGAGGCTATGATTTTTACTTAGTATCTTCATCATTACAGAAAGCAATCAGAAGAGGAGACGTCAGATGTGCAGGATATTTTGCACTGGAACTTTTCCCGAAGTACAGTGAGTATTGCTGGAAGAGATTGCTGACAGTATCGGCGGAAGATTGCTACGGCCCGATCACAAAAGAGATCATGGCACTGTACGAAGGATTCAAGATAGTGAACAAGGGAAAGAGAGGGGATCAGCTCGGAGGAAGAATCTTTATTTCCAAAGCGGTCATTTTATTATGCACTCAGCCACACAGTAGAGATGCGGACGTACTTTCCAATTTCGTTTACGATCGGAAAAGAGGGCTCACAGACAATCAGATCAACGCCTACATGGAAGAGGCAAGAAATGAAAACATTCCGATCCCTGATTATGCGTATGACGTACATACACGCCAGGGAAAAATGAAAGGCAAGACAAAGGCAGATTTCTTCATAGAAGAGGATCAGTCACTTGCATACAGACAGCTTTCCCTTTTTGATGATATCAACATAGGCGTGATGTAAAGCCGAGAGGCGGCAGGGAGGCGGAGCTGAGATCCTGCACCCACAATAGAACACAAAAGCAAATGAGAGGCATTTCCGGACACCCGGAGGTGCCTTTTTCGTTCCTCAGAAATATAACAAAAGTTGGTAGGTGGTGATGTGTCAAATGAGGAAAACTTAATACAAAACAGAACGGATATAACTCCGGAACAACGCCGTGCCAACGCACGGAAAGCTGGTCTTGCGTCAGCGGCTGCTAAGAAGCGGAGAAAGAACATGAAAAACTCCATGCAAGAGCTTCTGAACATGGAAATTACACCAGCGATGAAAGCCCAGATGCAAAGTCTGGGACTTCTGGACTGCGATTGGACGTATGCTGACTGGATCAACGTATGTGCAATGCAACAAGCCATGAAAGGGAATGTCCGGGCGATGGAGTTCATCCGAGATACTGCCGGATTTAATCCGGAGCTTGCACTGAAAGAGCAAATGTTCGAGTATGAGAAACAGAAAGAACAGGGTGCGGCGGTCGAGATCGAGGATATCTCAGATGTCTTGGCTCTGATTCACGGGTACAGCGCATGGGAAGAGATCCTGAACGATGGTGTAGTTTGTATGCCGATCAAGACCATCACTTACAATTTCGGTCAGAAACATCTGGATTATATCAAGAAGTGTCACTATAACACTTACAATATCGCTGAGGGTGCTGTTCGTGCCGGAAAGACGGTAGATAATGTTATTGCTTTCGCTTATGAATTGTGCCGTGCTCCGGATAAATTCCACCTTGCCACCGGATCCACGATGGCGAATGCAAAATTGAATATAGGCGATGCTAACGGCTTTGGACTTGAGTATATCTTCCGGGGGCAATGCCGATGGAGTAAGTATAAAGACAATGACTGCCTGATTATTCGAGGTCCATACACGAACTTTGAAGAAAAGGTAGTTATTTTTGCTGGTGGTAAATCATCGGACAGTTACAAGAAGATCCGTGGTAACTCATACGGTATGTGGATTGCTACAGAGATCAACTTGCACCACGATAACACCATAAAAGAGGCGTTCAACCGACAGTTAGCCGCTAAGAAGATCAAGATATTCTGGGATCTGAACCCTGAGCACCCGAAAGCTCCGATCTATGTTGATTATCTGGATAAGTGGGAAGAGAAGAACCGGAAGGGAACGCTGGTAGGTGGTTACAATTACGAACACTTTACCATTTTTGACAATATCAACATTACCCAGGAACGTATTGACGAGATCATCAGCCGATACGATCCAGGAAGTATCTGGTACATCCGGGATATTGAAGGAAAACGAAGCATTGCAGAAGGCTTGATTTACGCTAAATTAGCCACTTCGATAGCAGCTAGGGATAACAAATACCTTATGCCTAAGAAAGAAGCCCAGAAATTGGCAAAACAAGGCGGATTCGCACGAATAAATATCGGTGTGGACTTCGGCGGAAATGGATCTGGACATTCTTTCGTTGCAATCGGAGAGACAGTTGGATTCGAGAAACTGATCGTCTTGAAAAGTAAACGATATCTGGAGGGATCCATTGATCCGGAAACCCAGAAGAGAGTAGCGGAGATTGATCCGGAAGATCTTGGTAAGCTGTTTGTGAAGTTTGTAAATGAGATCCTGAAAGATTATGGATATATCACGAAGGTATATGCAGATTCCGCAGAACAGGTTCTGATCCGTGGACTGAAAACAGCATTGCTAAAAAATGGACTTGCAACTATCAAGGTTGTAAATGCTTTGAAATCAAAAATCAATGATCGAATATTCGCCACAACCGCCCTTACTGCTATGGGGCGGCTTTATTATACCGAGGAATGTGAGACATTCCAGGAAGCTGTCAGCATGGCAGTGTGGAACCCTAAGAATATTGATCTGGAAAGACTGGACGATGGTACGTCCGATATAGATACACTGGATGCCTTCGAGTACACCTGGGAAAGAGATATAGGCAAATACATCAAGAAAGCCACATAGGAGGTGGAAACAGTTGGCTATTACAGATTTTTTAAGGAGGGTGGTAGGAAAGATGTTTCCGAAGCAGAATTTGGAACGGAAGCTAAATGTGCAGATAGCAACATCCGGAGTAATGGATAATGCTATTTCCTTATGGCTTCAAATGTATGAAAATAAGCCCCCGTGGATGGGAGGCGAAGCGGACACCAGGACAATGAACCTTCCGGCTGCAATCGCAGAGGAGTTCTCCAGATTGATCCTGACAGAGTTTGAGTTCAAGTTGGAGGGAAGTGCGAGAGCTGATTTTCTCAACGATCAACTCCAGAACTACCTCAGCAACTTCGACAACATTGTAGAAATGTGGGGAGCCCTTGGAGGAATTGCGATAAAGCCGTATGTTTCCGGATCGGATCCATTAACCGGGAAGCCAGACAAGATCCAGTTGGATTTTATTCAGGCGAACAGATTCTATCCAACAGCATTCAACAGCAACAAAGAAATCACAGGAGCTGTCTTTATTGATTCTAAACGTGTTGGAGATTACCTCTATACACGCCTGGAGCATCACAACCTGGAGGGGGATCACTACACAGTAGTAAATAAAGCATACAGATCTGAGAGGCTAAACACGATGACAACCGAGGACGATCAGATCAGTGTGGAGCACCCATTCATGCAGGAGGTTCCATTGGAGACAATCGAAGAATGGGCTGGACTGGAGCCGGTAACGGAAATGGACGGGATCGAAAGACCGTTCTTTTTGTATGTAAAGGTTCCGAGAGCGAACAACATTGATCCTCATTCCCCACTGGGAGCATCGACATATTCCAGAGCAGTTGAAGTGATCCAGGAGGCAGATATCCAGTATTCCCGGATCCTTTGGGAGTACGAAGCAAAAGAGGCTGCTATTGATGCATCACAAGATATCTTTGATATTGACAAGAACGCACAGCCGATCCTTCCGAGAGGACGTGAGCGATTGTTCCGCACCTACGATATGGAGGGAAAGAATAATAACGCTATGCTCCAGCCTTACAGCCCAGATATCCGGGATAGTTCCATGTTCAAGGGGCTGGATGAATTACTCAGGAGAGTAGAGTTTTTGTGTGGGCTCGCATACGGGACATTATCCAACCCGAACCAGGTTGACAAGACAGCTACAGAGATCAAGGCGTCAAAACAGAGATCCTATACAACGGTCAGCAACATGCAGAAAGCCTGGGATAATGGATTAAATAGTCTGATTGAAATTATGAACACGCTATGCGATCTGTACGGAATCACTCCGGCTGGAGAGATCCAGAAGCTGTGCTCCTGGGGGGATGGCGTTCTGGAAGATACTGAGGTTGAGTATCAGAGACGATGGTCCATGGTGCTTGCTGGCAAATTAAAGATTGAGAAATTCTATGCGTGGTACTTCGGTTGTACCGAGGAGGAAGCAAAAGAATACATCCCGGAGGAAAACACATATCCGCCGGAAGAGTAGGAGGAGAATATGGCAATGATAGGTAGTCCGGACAATGTTCCGGATTTTCTTATATCCGTCCACCAGTGCCGGGACTGTGAAACAGATCCACCAGAGTGTACGGATGAAATAAAAAGGACATGCCCTTTTTACCATATCCGGAATGATCCGGAAGATCAGGAAAATGGCACATGCTGACACCAGAGTATCTGAACTCATGCACTGATTATCTGCTTGGCATGTATGACGCACTGAATCAGTCCATTGCGGAAGATATTGCCCGTAGGATTGTAAAGACCGGAAAAATGACGGATAGTGCGAAATGGCAGGTAAAACAGCTCAGAGAGAATGGAGAACTGATGCAGGACATCGTGAAAGACGTTGCCAGGATATCCGGAAAGTCACAGAATGAGGTAAAAAGACTTTTCCAGGATTCTGCACGAACCGGAGTGCGATATGATGCACAACCACTTCTGAAAGCTGGTTGTGATATCGACCTGAAATTATCTCCGGCAATGAACCAGGTGTTAGAGGCTGCCATTGCAAAGACGAATGGCAATATACGCAACCTGACAATGACAACCGGATCCACCACAGGAGGCTTATATCTGGAGGCAACCAACCTTGCCTACATGAAAGCAACTTCTGGCGGATTTTCGTACTATGAGGCGATCAGAGAGGCAATCAAACAAGCTGCTAAAGATGGTGGGTACGTGTTGTACGGGAAAGGGAACAGATCACAGCTTGATGTAGCGATCCGGAGATCTGTATTAACCGGACTGAATCAGACAGCCGGAAAACTGACAGAATTATATGCTGAGGACATGGACGTGGAATATTACGAAACCACAGCCCATGCCGGAGCAAGACCTTCTCATGCTGAATGGCAAGGGAGGGTTTTTAAGATTCACGGATCATCTCCGGATTATCCAAATTTCGTAGATTCTACCGGGTACGGATCAGGATCCGGACTATGCGGCTGGAACTGCCGACACAGCTTCTATCCATACTGGCCGGGAATATCCAGTCCAGCATACTCAAACGAGAGGCTGGCAGAATATGATCGGGCGAAATACTCATACAACGGCGATATGCTGACAGATTATGAGTGTTCACAGATCCAGAGAGCGTATGAAAGAGAGATCCGAGAGATCAAACGTATTCTTTCCAGCTACGATGCGGCAATGCAGGAATCACGAAGCGAAGCACAGATCCAGTGCATCCAGGAAGATTTTACATCGGAGAGCGTGAAGCTGAAAAAGAAAGAGAGGGAGTTGAAAAACTTCTGCAATGATACCAACCGGAGCTATGACAGTGCCAGAACCCAAGTGGTAGCATACAAAGATAGTGAAGGAAGGATTGTCAATTTTGGAAGATCCACAGCTCAAAAGGCTGTATGGGCGAATAAAAAATCAAATTAGGAGGTACATGTAACATGAAGAAAGAAGATCTGTTTAAGCAGTGGGAAGAGTTGAAAACAAAGGAAGAGGATATTGATTGCATTATCCTTTATATTCACATGCCGACTGGCGAAGAGGAAGTGATCGTCAATCCGAATGTGGTTGATAAGATGCAGTATATAGGCAAGACGTACAATGATGATCTGATTCACGCAAACTGCAAAGATATTTATATCACAGACGTTATTTTCTCCGTGAATGATGATTCCTGCATGGACTTTGAAGAGGCCCTTGCGTTGATGAAAGAGGGACACAAGGTAAAACTTCCTTCCTGGGGAGGTTACTGGAGCTGGGATCAGGAAAAAGAGACGGTTATTATGCACACGAAAGATGGCGAAGATCTGGATATCAGAGAAACACAGAGAGTTGGTTACACTCTGGAGAATATTCTTTCTGATGAATGGCAGATTGCTAACGAGGAGAATTGTCCTCAGCTTGGTGGAGAGGCTACATTCTCTTTTGGTTTTGCGATCAAATATCTGAGGAGAGGATTTAAAGTTGCCCGTAAAGGGTGGAACGGGAAGAAACAGTACATCCAGCTTGCCACCGGTATTTCCTACAAAACGGCGGATGGAGATATCGTGAATTGCGAACATGATGCCATCGGTAATATGGCTATCGCATTTTGCGGAACATCCGGAGTTCAAATGGGATGGTTAGCATCTCAGGCGGACATGCTGGCTGATGACTGGATGTTTGTTGAGGAGGAAAACAACGACAGTTCCAAATATTAGAAAGGCGGTGATCCTGATATCTCCCACCTATGGGTTAAATAGGAGGCGGATATAGGCGATCAGCGGTAAGAATGAAGAAATACTCACACAATGGAATAAAAGGTGTACATGAGGCTATACGAAGCTCTCAGGTATGCTTTACGCAGAGGGATTGTCAATAAAAGGCAATCCTTTTGTTTTGCCCTGGAGGTATGGCATATAAACTACTCGGTTCCCCATCGTGCCGGGATATAAATGCACGATAGCAGAGCCGGAGTGAACCGGAATCTAAATGAAATCAGCGAAGAAAGGAAGGTAAGTGACAATGGCTTACGATTTTTTGAAGAAACTTTTTAAGAAGGACGAAAACGGAGCGATCATTCCCATGACTGCCGAGGAACTGGAGGCTGCCATTGATGCAGATAAAAACATCAAGATAGTAGATCTGTCAGCTGGCGGTTATATCGCAAAGGACAAATTCGATGCGAAAGAAACTGAGCTCAAGGGAGTGAAAAAGCAGTTGGAAGATGCCAACACCCAGATTAAATCATTTGAGGATCAGGACGTTGACGGAATCAAGAAAAAGGTTTCTGAGTGGGAACAGAAGTATAACACCGATACTCAGGCGCTGAGAGACCAGATGGCAGCTCAGAGCAGATCCCACGCTGAGGATATGTTCCTCTCTGGATATAAGTTCACATCAAAAGCCGCAAGAAAAGGCGTACTGGACGAACTGAGATCCAAGAAATTCCAGTTGGATGACAACGGAACATTCCTGGGAGCAAAAGAGTTCATGGATTCCCTTATGGGGGACGAGGACTACAAAGGTGCATTCGTAACCGAAAACAAGGATGGAGGTGCTGGATCCGGTGCTGAAGGTGGCAACGGAGGATCCGGAGCAGGTGCCGGAGGTCAGGGCGGAAATCCACCGAGATTTTCTGCCGGAGCAAACGGAGGAACACCAGCCGGAGGAAATCAGAACCCATTCCTGAACATGGGCTTTAACAGATTAAGACAGCCTAAAGAAAATTAAGGAGGATAACAGAATATGGAAGCTTTAAATTATGCTAAAGAATATCAGCAGGCACTGGAGCAGGAGTTCCCTTATGTACTCTACTTCGGTGCTCTTTTTGCAACACCGAACAACGGAAGATACCGCTGGGTAAACTCAAACGTGATTGAGATCCCGGCTATCACTACAACCGGACGTGTGGACGGAGACAGAGACACAATCGGTCAGAAGAAACGTAACTACAACAACTCCTGGACACCACTCCAGGTAACTAACCACAGAACAT
>NZ_JBBMEK010000092.1:0-11063 GCF_040096555.1 Coprococcus intestinihominis
GGAATTTGGCTGCAGTTACCTGAGGAAAGCGGATGGAACACTGCTTTCTATCAGTGACTGGAAAATGCAGGCAGACAGAATGATGTTTTCTTATAAATGAAACACGGCGGAGGACAGATATGATTTACAACATGGATTTTCTGATTTCGGCAATGATTATTTTGCTGTTGATTTTGTGGCATTTTCTGGGACAGAAAAGAGCAGAGGATCTGAATAACCGGGTATTTCTTTTCTTTGCTGTTCTTGGAACGGCAGATGTTGTTGCTGAATTTTTCACTAATTACTATATTACTTCATACAACAGCGATATGGGAACTGCCGCAGTCATCGTGACAACGATATTTTATCTGCTGCAGGCCTTGCTTCCCGCTACATTTATTTTTTACATTCAGACATTGCATGAGCAGAAAATCATTTCAGCTAAGAAGATGTTTATATCCGGTGTGCCAACCCTTGTTCTGATTAGTGTGATTCTGACAAATCCATTTACGGAAAAGCTTTTTTCTTTTGATGTGACAGCGGGATATGTGAAAGGGCCATGGTATCTGCTGATGTATGTCAGTGCGTTGGGGCATTTTGCAGTGGCATTATTGCTTATTCTGCTCTGGCGCAAAAAGCTTGGGCCTCAAAAAGAAAAAATACTTTTGGAGATTTTTGTGATATCCGGTGTCGGTGTGATCTTGCAGATGTTTTGTCAGTCACTTTTGATGACTGGATTTGGAATGAGTCTTGGTATATTGGCATTGTTCATTACGATCAACAATCCAAATGCCAATCTGGACAGTCTGACCGGCTTATATAATCATCTTTATCTGACACGAAAGATGGGCGAACTCATTGCGTCAGGAAAATCTTTTCATATTATTACAGTGTATCTGTATCAGCTGAAGCATATTAACAGGGTAGCAGGGGTACAGGGGGGAGATTCTATTTTGCAGCAGATAGCCGGACAGCTTGGAGCGCTCTGTGGTCAGAAGGTGACCCGTATTACCGGAAAGCGCTTTCTTGTGCTGACTTCTTCTCTGGAAGAATATGAATATTATTTTGCCAAATTGAAGAGGCTGTTTGATGTAAATAAGGTGTTGGATGTGGAAGATAAAAATATCGCTGTTCCGGTAATTATAAGCGGCATTATCAATGCTCAGAAGCTTGAAGAAAGCGGTCTGATCATGGAATATGCGGAATATCTGGAGTCTCTGACACCGCAGAGCGGACTGACAGAAGTGATACAGGACGACCGCCAGACAATGAATGGTTTTATGTATTACAAACGGGTGGAACAGTATCTTCACAAAGCAATTGAGGAAGATCTCTTTGAAGTATACTATCAACCGGTATATTCTACCAGGGAAAGAAGATTTATTACCGTGGAGGCGCTGAGCCGCCTGTATCATCCGGAACTGGGTTGGATTGCACCGGATGTGTTTATTCAGATTGCAGAAAAGAATCATATGATTGAACAGATTACAGATATGCAGTTCAGACGTATCTGCAGATTCCTGAAGGAAAACAGGGAATTGATGTCACGCCTGCTGAACGTAAAGGTGAATCTGTCGTCTCTGGATTTGATGCGGAATGACTGCAGCAGTCATTTTATCCGTATGATGGATGAATATGAGATCAGGCATGAGTGGATACAGTTTGAGATTACTGAAACAATTGCAACAGAGTACAGCGCCAGTCTGGGAATGGTTGTGGACGGATTGACAGCAGCAGGTATTCGTTTGTGTCTGGACGATTTTGGCTCGGGATATGCCAATCTGAATACGGTGATGCGGCTTCCGTTTTCTACCATCAAGCTTGACCGCTCACTTCTTTTTGATATCTGCAATGATGAGAAGCGCGCGCAGTTTTACCAGAGTGTTGTAGAAACATTCCGCAAAATGAACTATCATATTGTTTCGGAAGGCGTGGAGACAAGAGAAGAGATGGAATTGATCAGCAGATGGGGTGTGGATATGATTCAGGGATATTATTTCTCGAAACCGCTACCTGAAAAAGCACTTATAAGTTTAATGCAGACAGAGACGATGTCTGCTTCTGTAAATGGGGAACAATCAGAAAAGGTTTGACCTGATTAAAAAGCGGATTATGAAACGCATGATGGGTAAATATACAGAAGAAAAGAGGCAGAATCCATGAAGACAAAAGCGAAAATCATGATTGTTGATGATGCGGAGATGAATCGGGAGATTCTGATGGTGATTCTTGGTGATGAATACGAATATGTGCAGGCGGAAAATGGGCGTCAGGCTATTCATATTCTGCAGCAGGATATGAATATAGATTTGATGCTTCTGGATATTAATATGCCGGAAATGAATGGCTTTCAGGTACTGGACCGGATGAATACATTTCACTGGATTAATGATATACCTGTAATCATGATATCCTCAGAGGAGAAGAAAGATGTTATAGAACGGGCTTATATCCTTGGAGCGGAAGATTATATCAGCAGGCCATTTGATGCGTTTATAGTGCGAAGACGTGTACAGAATATACTCAATCTGTATGCCAATCAGAAAAGGTTGATGCAGATGGTTGCAGATCAGATTTATGAAAAAGAAGAGAACAATAATCTGCTGATTGGAATTTTGAGTCATGTTGTGGAATTCCGGAACAGTGAGAGCGGAGAACATATTCTTCATATTCGTACAGCTACAGAACTTCTGCTGCGCAGACTGGTTCAGAAGACGGATGAATATCATCTGTCCGAGTCAGATATTGTTATGATTACAACAGCCTCCGCCTTGCATGATATTGGCAAGATCAGTATTCCTGAAAGTATTTTAAACAAGCCGGGAAAACTGACCCGGGAGGAATTCAGCATTATAAAGACACATACAACGATTGGTGCGGATATTATCAATCAGATGACGACAAAAATGGAAAAACCGTTGCTGCGCATTGCCGGAGAAATCTGCAGATGGCACCATGAACGGTGGGATGGACACGGCTATCCGGATGGACTCATTGGAGAGCAGATTCCTATCGCAGCGCAGGTGGTTGCATTGGCAGATGTTTATGATGCACTGACCAGCAAGAGATGTTATAAGGATGCTTATGATCATGAAACGGCACTGGATATGATTCTGGCCGGTGAATGTGGTGCCTTTAATCCGCTGCTTTTAAAGTGCCTGCAGGATATTGCACCGAGGCTCAGAATGGACGCACAGTATGACGCAGGAGATTCTCCCTACCGCAGTGAAGCAGACCGTCTGACCACGGAAATTATGAATAAAACGGAGATACCGAGCAGTGAACGTTCTCAGTATATGCTGGAATCCATGCAGGAGCGGATGAATTTTTTTGCCTCATTAAAAGGTGGAATTCAATTTGATTATGATTCTGTTTCCAGACTGGTCAATGTTACTAATTGGGATGAACCGCCGCAGTACCGTTATACGGTCAAAAATGTTGCAGATACCAATTGCTTTACATGCCTGAGTCAGAAGGATTTTCACCGGTTGAAAGACGCATTGGATGCAACGACACCGGAGAACAGGGAATTTTCAATGAGTATCATGATGCCAAAGGAAAATGAGTATGAGTGGTGTGATCTGAGGGTACATTCGCTCTGGTCGGATCTGTCCCCGGAACATTATATCGGAGCAGTCGGGCAGCTGGTCAGGCCGCAGGAGGTGTCGGCAGATATCCCAATTCTGGATGGCCTTGCAGAAAGTGATACAGCAGATGGAATGGCAGTAAAGGCTATTGTTGATCAGCTTCGGAAGATTTTTGACATTGTTCGGCTTGTAGATCCGACAGCTAATGCAGTGCTGGAATTGGATCATAATGGAACATTGAGGAAAACCGACCAGCATTGTGCGGCTTTCTGGGAGACAGGGGGGAATTGTACAAACTGTATTTCGACCCGTGCTTTGTCTCAGAAGACAATGCTGAATAAGCTGGAGTTTACCAAGACAGATATGTATTATGTCGTTTCCAAATATCTTTGTATTAACGGAACACCGTGTGTTATGGAAATGCTGTCCAAGATGAATGAAGGACGTTGGATCGATGCAAACGGAACAAGGTTTTTGTTGGATAAAAGTCGTGGAGAGAGTCGAAAACTGTTCCTGGATCCATTGACAGCTACATATTCCAGACGCTATTTTGAGACATATCTCACTCATATGGAGGGCATGGAATGTGTGGAAATTATAGATGTGAATCAGTTCAAACAGGTGAATGATACATATGGCCATCCGGCGGGAGATGTGGTGCTGAGAGATATTGCAGCAGCTATCAAGTCCTGTATCCGTAGCAGTGATATACTGGTTCGCTATGGCGGAGATGAATTTTTGCTGCTCTTTCCGAAGATGTCGGAGAACGATATGGCAGAGAAGAACAAAAGAATCAAAGCAGCTGTGGCGAATATTGTATTTACAGAATATCCGACCTTGCATCTGTCAGTCAGTATCGGCGGTGTCTGTGGTGTCCATCCGATAATGGAGGCCATTCGCCAGGCAGACAAACGGATGTATGAGAATAAAAGAACGTCATAGAAGAGAGTTAGAAGAAAGTTGATGCTCGTTGTGATGCATCAGAAGATAATGCAGCAGGGGCTGTCGGGATGAAAAATTACATTTCCCGACAGCCCCTCTTTTGCACTCAGCCATTTGGAGAAGGATCTTTGGACTGAGACTCTGCGGCTTTCCGATGATTTTCTTTTTTTTCTGCATACATCCGCTGGTCTGCAAGAATACGGATTTTGCCGGTATCTTCTGTTTCCAGGGGATAGACAGCATAGCCGCAGCTGGCACCGATATGCAGTGTCTTGCCGTCAATTTCATAAGGAAGAAGCAGAGACTGGACGATGCGCATTTTCGTCTGCATGCAGAGTGAATCTTCCATTTCTGCACTGATAATCAGTGCAAATTCATCTCCGCCAATCCGAAAAGCAAAGTCATTGCTGCGGATACATTTTAAAAGTCGTTCTGCCACTGCTTTCAGGAGTTTATCGCCCATATCATGTCCGTAGGTATCGTTGACAGGCTTGAAATGATCCAGATCAAGATAGTACAGAACAAAAGGAAGCTTTTTCTGTTCTTTGCGGTGCAGGACAGAACTGAAATAACGCTCGTTGAATAAGCCGGTCAGGCCATCTGTGTTGGCAAGATTCTCCAGTTCATGTCGTTTGCCGATATCCTGTGCAATCATCATGACTTTTTGCGGGATACCTGCCTCATCCCATTCTACAGCAACGACATTCATAATTTTGTAAACATTTTCTGTTCGTTTGCTGTATTCGATTTTCATGATACCGTTTCCTTTATGCAGCACTTTCTGCAGGTAGTCTTTGTTCAGCAGATGGCTTATTTTTATATTTTCTGTATCGGATAATACGATATAGTTTCTTGCAATCGTATCGAGCAGATTCTGATAGGAGCCGGTTTCGGGATACAGGCTGTTGCTACTGTATTCATGGTATTCATATCTGTCCTTCAACAGGTCAACGACTGTATAGCGATCTACAATGCAGGTCATTCCGTAAAATAGCTGATCGGTCTGCTCTTTTTGGGCTTTTAGAGCCTGATGCAGTAATTCCTGATGCTTCAGCTTGTATTCTGCGTTTAAGGACGACAGCCTGAGAAGTAAAAGAAGCAGGCAGGTGGCAAGTACGGTGATTGCAGCAATGGTAACATGCATTATTTTTTCATCCGGGGAATTGACAGCAGCTGTCTGCACAATTCCGAGAATGCTCCAGTCATTGAGACCAACAGGCTGGTAGACCATGTAATATGAAGTCCCCTGACTGTTAAATTTAGCACGGCCTTTTACAACCTTCTGAAGGTCATGTTCAACGGCATCGTATGTGTTCTCTGAAAATACGGCATTGTCCTTCAGAAAGGTAAACAGATTCTCATGTTCTGACAGAAACTCCGATTGAGATTCCAGAGAAAGAATGACGTGTCCCTTTGCATTGACGAGATAACAGCTGCTTTTGTCGCCATATACATTATTAGATATCATGTCCTCTACTGTAGTGACATCGTAACTGACAGCGACGCCTGTATAGGTTATATTATTAAGGCAAAATGGATGGCTTAACGGAATCGCAAAGACGACCTTATGTTTGCCGCTGCTGGCAGTATAGTCAGAAATAGTGGGGCATCCGGAGCTGTACATTTCCTGAAAACAGTTCCGGATACTGTCTGCAGTGCCTTTCCGGTTGTTGGCTGTAAGAAAATCACAGTGTTCGTTAAACATATAGAAATCACTGTATTGCCAGTTGTTTTTCCGGTCTGCAAAATCATGCCATACCGTTTCAGCATTCTCAGAATCTGATATACACTGCAGATATTCATCCCAGTCAGACAGGACATTCCAGTTGCGTTGCGTAAACAGCGTAAAGGTCCGGTTGACCTGTTCATAGGTTGCCAGAAGATGTTCAGAATTCTCCTGGTAAATCTCTGTTTGAATGAAGGTGCGGTACTGATAAATTCCAAACAGGAGAACGACAACAATTAGAATAATAAGAGTAAGGAATTTACATATTTTGTTCATAATGTTCTCCTCCTTTTGATGGTGCGGCTGCTGAGACATGTGAAATTATATCTGATCGGTATTCTTTTCAATAAGCAGGATTCTCTTACGGTTATATACCAGATGAAGATACATGGCATCCTGAGCGCGCAGCGGGTCGTGCCCGGCAATTGCATCTGCAATCTCACGATGTGTTTCGACTGTCTCTTCGTGCAGAGCCCCACTGGTTGTTTCAACAAACAGCGGAATAGAGCTGTTAATGACAGGAATCAGACGGGGAACAACAACATTTTTGCTGCTCAATGCAATGGCTGTGTGGAATTCAATGTCCTTTTGGGTGTGATCATCATGCCTCTTTAATAATGCTTCCGTTTCATCGCAAAGTGCGGTGATTTTTTTTATGTCATTTTCATCGGCATGGGCAGCAGCCATTGCAGCAATGGAAGGTTCAAGCAGAAAACGCACTTCCAGCAGATCATGAATCAGCTTCTGTTTATTGCCGATAAAGGTGAATCCCAGTGGGTCCTGCACCACCCCCGGGGATGAAGCAATATAGGTACCGGAGCCCTGGCGGATCGTAACGATATTTCTGGAAGCCAGGAGTTTCATGGCTTCACGGATGGAACTCCTTCCGGCATTAAGATGTTCGGAAAGGACGGTTTCATTAGGAAGCTTATCTCCCGGCTGTAGTTTTTCTTCTAAAATAAATGTGATAATGTCTTCTGATATTTTCTGTGGAAGACTTTTTTCTTCTGGTGACGAAATCATCCTATGATTTTCTCCATTTCTTTGGTTCTATTCTTCTTATAAATTATAATAATGGTTATTAAAGGGAATGTCAAAAGGTTAAAATGTATAAAAAAGTAGATAATAATTTAGATAAAATTCCAGTATTGCTTTTTTCAGAATAAATATATGATAAATACATCAGATGTATTTACGCAAAAACAAGAGAAAAAGCACAATTTGAAGAAAATAACAGTTAAAAGGTCTGATGTATTTAAGGAAAATGAAACATCGGATGAATTAAGGAGGCAAAAACAGAAAGATGGAAGTGACCTTTCGTACAGAAGCTGCCATTCGAAAGTAATTGATTCTGAACATTTACAGAAAAATATTCATTTATCCATAAAAAATCATAAAGCCATACGTATATCTATTGTCACAACGATGTACGAGTCCTGAGATGAATCAAGAAGGACAATAATTTTTTGGGAAGCAAAAAGACAGCAGATATGCAGGAGGTTTATATTGATGAAGAAATTAACGGGTATTTTGATGGCGGTATGTCTGACAGCAGCATTAATTGCAGGATGCGGACAGAAAGCAGGAAGAGAGAACACGCAGACCACTGACAACCAGTCAGCAGCGCAGACAGAGAGTCAGACAGCGGGCAATCAAAGGGAAACAGGTGATTTAAGCGGTGATGAAGTCTCAGCGGCGCAGCATTGTATTTTGCTGGCAGGGAAGAACGGCACATGGCTTCTGGCAGACAGAGACAACGGAACGGTGTTTACGACATCTATTCCAAATGATCTGAAGGATAATGACGGCAAAAAAATCACATCTGAAATTTTAAAAGTCGGAGATTATGTGGATGTTTATGGAGACGGCATTATGCTGGAGAGCTACCCGGGGCAGTATCCGGGAGTCAGCAAGATGGTCGTTACCGGTGAGGGTACGGCAGATGAAGTGAAGCAGTACCAGGATGTCATTGATATGGTTTTTGCTGAACCGGATACAAGTACAGTTCCGACAGTGGGTGTTGTCTACAGCTCATCTCTTGGTCAGACCATGTCATTGATGAGCGGGCCGGGCAACTCTACATGGACAGCGCCTTCAGGCGATTCTGAAACGGACAGTTCAGAAGATAACACAGTGACAGCATGCGGTTCAGCAGTGATGCAGTGGGAGAATCTGGAGAAAATGTCCATGGATGCAGGTAAGACGGACTTTACCATCAGCTGTGATCTGACACCGACAAAGGTGACTGTGCGCCGTTGGAATTCAGATAAATATCCGGCTTCCGTGGATGATGATTTGGATGCATTGGCAGAAGAAGTCAATGTAGAAAAGAGTGCTGACGGAGAGTTTGTTGTCAGAGATGTGGAGCCGGGATATGTGTATGAAGTCACCGTCAGCTGGGAATACGGAGATGCACAGTATGGGTTTATGACTTCAGAGATTGATTTATAAGGCAGGATTTTAACAAAATTCAAAAATATGATAAAATGGGGTTGACATTGCTCTATATCAGCGTTATAATGGGTAACGACTTATGAAACAATAAGTCTTAACAGAATATCGCGGGGTAGAGCAACCCGGTAGCTCGTCGGGCTCATAACCCGAAGGTTGTTGGTTCAAATCCGGCCCCCGCAACTCAAAGACTTGATGAATATCAAGTCTTTTTTTGTGTAATTAGGAAATTCCGTTGGAATTTCCTATTACATATTGTTCTTAGATTTTGGATGCAGATGTTTTATTGTAGGAGTACAGAATGGAGAGAGAGATTAAGCTTGTAGCATTGGATTTGGATGGTACCACATTTAATTCAGAGAAGGTCATAACAGAGAGAACAAGGGAAGCGATTGCGGCAGCAATTAAAAAGGGTGTAATTGTCATGCCTGCCACCGGACGGCAAAAGACCGGTTTGCCGGAGAGCTTTACTTCAATTCCAGGGGTGCGTTATGCACTGACTTCCAATGGCGGAGCGGTTGTTGATTTGTGGGAGGACAGTATTATCTATGCGGATTTTATACCTTATAAGACGGCATGCAGAGTCATTGATCATTTAATTCAGATAGATGCGCTGATTGAGTTTTATCATGATGGTAAGTCCTATGCTGACAGAAAAAGTTATAACAGAGCACTTCATGTTTATAAAAACTTCCCGGATTGGTTCAAGGAGTATATTAAGGTTTCCAGAATACCGGTGGATGATTTGCGAGAACGGGTTTATTCGGGAAAGTTTAATATAGAGAAAATGCTGGCCTCTTTTGATGATATGATCTTGAGACAGCAATTGTTTGATGAAATGCATAATGACCCGGAGCTCAGTGTGGTATTCGGCAATAGTTTTAATGTGGAAATCACTGCTGCGACAGCCAATAAAGGTCATAGTCTGCTGAAACTGGCCGGGAAACTTGAAATTATGCCGGAACAGATCATGGTTTGTGGGGACACGATGAATGACAGAACCATGTTTGAGGCAGCAGGCCTGGCAGTGGCTATGGGAAATGCCGATGAAGAGATTAAGGCCATGGCAGATGACGTTACACTGTCGAATGATGAGGATGGTGTTGCTGCGGCCATTGAGAAGTGGGTTCTTTAATTATCGAAATCTCCGCCGTTTATTGTCTGCTGTGAATGAGCTGACGAATGATGTACAGTACACCATCTTCATCATTTGACAATGTCTCAAAGTTGCTGATGGCTTTTAAATCAGGGTGAGCATTGGCCATAGCGTAGCTGAAATAGCCCTGTTTCATCATTTCATAATCATTGAGATAGTCTCCGAAAACCATGGTTTCATCCGGTGAAATACCATAATTTTTTTGAAGTGCAGCGAGTCCGCGGCCTTTGTTTGTGGCGGCAAGACTGAGGTCTGTCCACATGTAGCCGGCCAGAGTAGCTTTAAAAGGTGCACGGACATCAGACAGAGCCGGAAATGAATTGCTTTCGGCACCTTTGAAGTCACAGACAGTCACTTTGCTTACTGGGGCATCAATTTCAGAGATGTCATGGATATACTGAACTTTCTTATAGTAACGGCCTATTTCTTTGCGGGCATCATCCGATGTCTGATCGAAGAGATAGGCCGTTTTGAAACCGGAGAGAATCGGAATGGCGCCGGGAACCTGACGGCAGCGCCCGAGAAGATAAGAAAGGGCATACGTATCAAGAATGTCCTGATGAACCAGCTGGTCGCCGTTGACGAGACATCCGCCGTTTTCAGCCATAAAAACAAGCTTGTCCATGCAGCTTTCAAACTGCATGGCAAGGGTTGGGTATGGCCGCCCGCTGGCAATGACAAAAAGAATTCCGAGTTTGTGAACTTGATTAAGTATATCAAAAAAATCACGGGGCATCTGGTCCTGACTGTTCAGCAGAGTGCCGTCCATGTCAGTGGCAATCATGCGCACCTGATTAAGTGAATGCTGCATTGTAAATTCCTCCAAAAATAAATTACCGGGTTGAAGTATTTGAATGTTAAATAAGGATGTTCGATTTACAATGTAGCATATATTATTGAAAATGTATAGAGGAAAAGAGTGCTTGTTTTGAAGGAAGGACTTATTATTCGATAGAAGAATGGATGGATGGAAATAGAGTAGAAAACAGATAATGCCTTGTCATCTGAAGAAATCCCCGTTATACTTAAAGAGCGACAAGTGAGTAGAATTTGGCATATACTTTGCAAATAGCGTGGATGATACAACTATACAAGGAGGCACATAATGGAGATTTTAACAGGCGACATCGTACGGCTGAAGAAGAAGCATCCCTGCGGCAGTTTTGACTGGGAAGTGCTTCGAAGTGGTGCGGATTTCAGATTAAAGTGCTGCGGCTGTGAG
>NZ_JBBMEK010000093.1:0-10875 GCF_040096555.1 Coprococcus intestinihominis
CTACCTTGACAATCAGCGATAATTGGATTATACTTTTTTATATAAATTTTATGTTTAGCGAATGACATCATGATGGACGGTGTAATTTTTTTGTATTTCTCACTAAAGAGGAAGAGAGGAACAGGATGTATTATGAATTTGAAGCATTTATCGTATTTTGTGGATATATCAAAGCGTGAAAGTTTTACTAAAGCGGCAGACGATATTTATGTTTCACAGTCTGCATTAAGTAAATCGGTGAAATCATTGGAACAGGAATTGAATGTCACATTGATTGACCGTACAAGTAAGAGTTTTAATCTGACAGAAGAAGGCAGGATTCTTTATGTTGAAGGAGAGAAATTGCTGCAATATATAGATGAAAGTCAGGATGAGATTATAGAGAAGATACATCGAAGCAGGAGAAGACTCAGAATAGGTGTTCCGCCGGTTATTTCAACTGTTTATTTCAGCCAACTTTTATTTCGTTTTATCAAACAGTATCCTAATATTGAACTAGAAATCTCGGAAGTTGGTGCGAATATTGTCCAGAATCAGATAAATGCGGGAAACATTGACATCGGTGTTGTTATTTTACCTATTATTAATTCAGATAATTATCATATCATTCCGGCGATGTCCTCGGATAATGCATTGATTGTTAATAAAGATCATCCTTTGGCCAGCCGTGATGAAGTCGATTTCAAGGAATTGGAACATGAAGATTTTCTGATATTAGATAGAACCTATATGCTCCATGACAGGATCATCAAGAATTGTGAAATTGCAGGATTTTATCCTCATATTACAACAGAGAGTTCCCAGTGGGATTTCCTGGCAGAGATGGTTGCTTACAATCAGGGCATCAGTATTTTGCCTGTTCCGATTATGAAGAGATTTTATTCCAGTGACAGAATTAAGATGATCCGCCTGAAAGAACCGGAATTCCCGTGGAACATTGCTATGATTTTCAAGAAGGAGAAATCGTACAGATAGGGATATTTGTTGTTAAGGCGTAAAAAGGGAGAATAATCTATAAAAAGGAGGGTATGATTATGACAATTCAGGAAATGAAGATTGGTGATCATGCAAGTGTAACTAAAACTGTTTCAGAAACAGATGTTTATCTCTTTGCTGGTATTACAGGTGATTTAAATCCGGCACATACCAATGAGGTAGCTGCTTCTAAGACAATGTTTAAGACAAGAATCGCACACGGTATGCTGGGTGCAGGTTTTATTTCTGCAGTACTTGGCATGTACTTGCCGGGTCCGGGAACAATCTACATGGGTCAGGAGCTGAAGTTCACTAAGCCGGTTCATATTGGTGATACTGTTACAGCTACTGCTACAGTTGAAGAGATCATTCTTGAGAAGAACAGAGTGATCCTGGATACTACAGTTGTTAATCAAGATGGCGAAGTCGTTATCAAAGGTAAAGCAACTGTTATGCCTCCAAAGGCTTGATCTTGCGGAGAAACTGCTTAGAAGAATTACATAAATAAGGGGAGAGAAAATTATGTTATCAGTATTGGCGATTGTTATATCATTGGTATTGTTGATTTATTTGGGTTATAAAGGATGGTCTATCGTCCTTCTTGCACCGATTCTTGCTCTGCTTGCAGCTGTTCTGACTGCAATCGTTACAGGTGGTGAATTCCACATTCTTGCAACTTATACGGAAGTATTTATGACTAACATGGCTGGTTATGTTAAGAGCTACTTCCCATTCTTCCTGCTCGGTGCTATTTTCGGTACTGTAATGGATCAGTCTGGTTCAGCTATGGCGATCGCAGATTTTATCTTTGATAAGCTTGGTAAAGGTAAAGAGGCATTAGCTGTTGTTCTTGCTTGTGCAGTTATCACATATGGTGGTGTATCTCTGTTCGTAGCAGCATTTGCTATTTACCCAATCGGCGCTGTACTTTTCAGAAAAGCTGGTATTCCAAAGCGTTTCCTTCCAGGATGTATCGCTCTTGGTGCTTTTACATTCACAATGACAGCTATTCCGGGTACACCTCAGATTCAGAATACAATTCCTATGAAGTATTTCGGTACAGACGTTTTCGCAGCTCCTATTCTTGGTATTATCGCAGCCCTGATCATGTTCATTGGTGGTATGGCTTGGCTGACAACACGTATCAAACATGCAATGGCTAAGGGTGAAGGCTATGGTGATCATCCAAACGAAACACTGGCTCAGATCGACCATTCTAATCTGCCATCCTTTGGTACAGCTATTATCCCGGTTATCGCAGTTATCGTTGTTAACTTCGTATTATCCAAGGTTGTATTTGTTGCTGCAAATGCAGACAAGTATGCTTATCTGGAAGGTAAACCATACAACACAGCACTTGCTTCTGTAGCTGGTACATGGGCACTTGTTATTGCTTTGATCGTTGGTATTATTCTCGTTATTATCTTCAATGCGAAGAGATTCAAGAAAGGTATCGTTGAGACATTAAAAGAAGGTGTTTCCGGTTCTTTCCTTGCAGTTATGAATACAGCATCTGAGGTTGGTTACGGTAACGTTGTTAAGACACTTGCTGGTTATGAAATCCTTGCTCATGCAATGCTGGCATTATCAGCAGGCAATCCGCTGGTTGGTGGTGCGATTTCTACATCTGTTCTTGCCGGTGTTACAGGTTCTGCTTCCGGTGGTATGTCTATCGCTCTTGCAACATTCGCAGATACATTTAGCAAACAGGCAGAAGCAATGGGTATCAGCCACGAAGTACTGCATAGAGTAGTTGCTGTTGCTTCCGGTGGTATGGATACTCTGCCTCATAACGGCGCCGTTATCACGCTGCTTGCAGTAACAGGTATGACACATAAGGAATCTTATGTTGATATCGGTATGAATACAGTTATCATTCCTTTACTCTCTTGTGTAGTTATCATTATCCTTGGTTCAATTGGTATCTGCTAATCCAGGAAAAGGACAAATCTGTTTTTGACAGATGATGCATATGAATATGATAAAAACTGTCGCTTTGACGAGCAATCGTTGGGCGGCAGTTTTTTATGTGCAGAATTTATTTCCAGACGGCGGTGCGTGATCTGAATATATTGTCGATGGAAAAACGAAGCGGTCCTATTTATGTAGCCGGCCGGGAGACGGTCACGTGGCACAGAACTGACTCTGCAGTTTGTACTTGTCTCATCCGGCCGTAAAGAATGTATTTTTCTTCATTAACAGTCTATGCATCAGGAGGTGTATTTTATACATACAAATAACTTGATTATCCTGAAAATAAATGGTAAAGTTGTACATGACATCATAAGATCAAAATGGCGCGAAGTTTTTTACGCCTTTAAGTAAAAGAATATACAGGAGTAGATAAAATGGGACAGGCAGTGGTTGTATTAAAAAAAGGTGAAGGCCGCACGTTGAAGGCCGGCGGTATGTGGGTCTATGACAATGAGATCGCATCGGTAACAGGCAGTTATGAAGATGGTGACATGGTCATCGTCAGGGATTTTGATGGTTATCCTATGGGCCGTGGTTTTATCAATCGTCATTCTAAGATCAGGGTTCGTTTAATGACGCGTCATATAGAGCAGGAAATTGACCGTGAATTTTTAAAGGGAAGACTTCAGACGGCTTGGGATTACCGTAAGAAAGTCACAGATATTTCCAGCTGCAGACTGGTATTCGGGGAAGCTGATTTTCTTCCGGGACTGGTGGTTGATAAGTTTTCTGACGTGTTGGTTGTACAGGTGACAGCCCTTGGAATGGATCGAATGAAGCTTGAGATTGTCGATCTGTTGAAAGAGATTCTGATGGCAGATGGCATTGAGATAAAGGGTGTGTATGAGAGAAGCGACGGTAAGTATCGTGATCAGGAGGGTATGGAGCGCATTAAAGATTTTATTGGTGAACCTTTTGACACAGATGTTCCGATTATGGAGAATGGTGTGCGATATATTGTTGATGTGAAGGATGGTCAGAAGACAGGCTTTTTCCTGGATCAGAAATACAATCGATTGGCAATTCAGAAATTATGCAGAGGGGCGAGAGTACTGGACTGCTTTACACATACAGGCTCCTTCGCATTAAATGCAGGGATTGCAGGTGCAGCGGAGGTTACAGGTGTGGATGCATCGGAGTTGGCGGTGCATCAGGCAGAAGAGAATGCTGCTTTGAATAAGCTGCAGGATACCGTGCATTTTCAGTGTGCAGATGTTTTTAATCTGCTGCCGGAGTTGGAGAAGCAGGGAGAGAAATACGATGTTGTTATTTTGGATCCGCCGGCCTTTACGAAATCAAGAAATTCTGTTAAGCATGCGATGAAAGGATACAGAGAGAGTAACATGCGTGGTATGAAGCTGGTCAAAGACGGCGGATTTCTTGCCACATGTTCATGTTCGCATTTTATGACGTATGAGCTGTTTACAGAGATGCTGCATCAGGCGGCAAGAAGTGTACATAAGCGTCTACGTCAGATTGAATATCGCACACAGGCAGCAGATCACCCAATTTTATGGTCTGCAGATGAGTCTTATTATTTGAAATTTTACATTTTCCAGGTAGTGGATGAGAAATAGAGGCCGGACATGAATTATGAGGAAGCAATAAGTTATATAGAAAAAGTGAGCTGCAGCGGAATTATGCCAGGGCTGGTGAGAATCCAGGCACTGCTGGAAAAAACGGGACATCCTGAAATGGACTGCAATGTGATTCATGTGGCCGGGACGAATGGAAAGGGGTCTGTATGCACCTATATTGCTTCTATACTAATGCAGGCCGGATATAAGGTCGGACGCTATGTTTCACCGACACTTTTTGATTATAGAGAGCGTATTCAGGTCAACGGAGAATGGATATCCAGGAAGGATACGGCCTACTGGATGAGCCGGGTGCGGGAAGTCGATGAGCGGATGCAGTCAGAGGGGATAGAAGGCGCTTCTGCCTTTGAACAGGAAACGGTAATGGCCTTTTTGTACTTCAAAGCCATGGCATGTGACTTTGTTGTACTTGAGACAGGAATGGGCGGAAGGCTGGATGCGACCAATGTAGTGCCCAAGCCGGTATTATCAGTTGTTACATCTATAGGCATGGATCATATGCATTTTCTTGGGAATACGATTGAAGCGATCGCAGTTGAGAAGGGTGGCATTATTAAAGAGAAAAGACCGGTGGTGATTGGGGCCGGCAGGCAGAAGGCTGTTGACACCCTGATACGGATCAGCTTGGAAAGACAAAGTGAATATGCGGTAGTCGGGGCTGAAGATGTCCACATGACGTATGCGGATCTCTTCGGAGGCCAGCAGTTCGACTTTGGATCTTATAAAGAGCTTCAGACCCGGATGGTCGGCAGGTGTCAGCCGTGGAATGCAGCGATTGCTGTAAAGGCGGTTGAGATGCTGGGCAAGATGACAGCAACGGATTGTCCGGTACAGTTGGATGTCCTTCCAAAAGATGTGTTGAGTGAGCAGGTGGTCAGGAAAGGCATCGCATCTGCTTACTGGCAGGGACGGTTTGAGGTAATGGAGAAAAATCCGTCACTGATAATTGATGGGGCCCATAATCCGGATGGTGTACAGAGTCTTGTGGATTCTATGAAAGCATATTTGTCAGATAAGCTTGTTATTCTTGTTATGGGTGTTTTTGCAGACAAAGATTACAGACAGATGCTTGAGATGGTTTCAGATTGTTCTGATACATTGATTGCTTTTAAACCGGATAATCCAAGAGGACTTGCTGCCGAACAGCTTAAAGAGGCAGCGGAGCCGTTTTTTAAGCGAACCTTAGCAGCGAAGAGCCAGGCGGAGGCCCTTGCAATTGCCAGGAAGATCGGAGAAGGTAATCATGCGATTGTATGTTTTGGTTCGTTATCGACAATGGCGGGGTGGTACCAATTAACAGGAAGGAAATCTTTAGATGAAGAATATAGACAGAATTATTAATCATCCGCTGTTTATCATGTCCATGAAGAAGATTCATGACTATGAAATTGACCGGGTATTTTGCTGCCATGGAATTGAACACAGTCTTGATGTGGCCAGAGTGGCATATATTACAAATCTGGAGCAGAATCTTGGTTTTCAGAAGGAAATGATCTATGCTGCTGCGCTGCTGCATGATATCGGAAGATGGCGACAGTATGAGAAGAATATACCTCATGAGGAGGCCGGTGCTGCCCTTGCAGCATATATCCTGGAAGACACCGCTTTCAGTAAGGAAGCAATAGGGCAGATCTTGGCGGCTATCGGCAGTCATAGAGAGAAAATGGAAATGGAAACAGACAGATTTGCATATTTACTTTATGAGTCTGATAAAAAATCCAGAATATGTTGGCTTTGTGAGGCACAGGACACGTGTTACTGGCCGGAGACACAGAAAAACAGGACAGTCAGCAACTGACAGGAGGCAGAAAATGCAGATAGGCAATAAAATATTTGATACAGAGCATCATACGGCTGTGATGGCCATTTTAAATGTAACACCGGATTCTTTTTCGGATGGCGGCAGCTACAAAAATATGGATGATATCAGACGTCGTGTCAGCCAGATGATCGAGGAAGGCGCTGAAATTATCGATATTGGCGGAGAATCCACAAGACCGGGACATATTCAGATTTCTGACGAAGAAGAGATCTGCAGAGTTGCACCGGTTGTGGCATGTCTCAAGAAAGAATTTGATATTCCGCTTTCGGTGGATACTTACAAATCGGCAGTGGCAGAAGCAGCTATTCAGGCCGGATGTGATCTGATCAATGATATATGGGGGCTTCAATATGATGAAAAGATGGCGGGGCTTATCGCGGATGCAGGCGTTTCCTGCTGTCTGATGCATAACAGGGAAAAGATCGACTACAGAGATTTCCTGCCGGATTGCATGGCAGATATGAGAAAGATTATCGAGACAGCCAAAGTGGCAGGGATAGCAGAGGACAAAATGATTCTGGATCCTGGTGTTGGATTTGGCAAAACGCTGGAACAGAATCTGATGGTTATGAAACATTTGAATGATTTTAATCAGTTTGGCTATCCGGTACTTCTTGGTACTTCAAGGAAGTCTATGATTGGCCTGACCCTTGATTTGCCGGTGGATCAGAGAGTGGAGGGAACAATTACAACTTCCGTGTGGGCTGTGCAGGCACACTATGGCTTCGTGCGTGTGCATGATGTAGCGGCTAATTATCGTGCTGTACGGATGGCCGAAGCAATTATGAATGCACAATAGAGATACGGAATAAGCAGATGTTTTTCAAAGGTTGAAAGGGGCCCTGCATTTTGGATAAGATATGTATACGTAGATTGGAAGTATATGCCCATCATGGTGTTTATGAAGAAGAGAAACGACTGGGACAGAAGTTCTATATTACAGTAGAGATGGAACTGGATACAAGAGCAGCAGGTATCAGCGATGATCTTCAGGCATCCGTCAATTACGGGGAAGTTTGCCTGGGAATTGTGGAATGGACGAAGAGTCACAGAAGAAAGCTGATTGAAGCGGCAGCAGAGGATATTGCACATTACCTGCTTGTTCAGTATCCGATGGTCAGAAAGGTGACGGTTGAACTTGAGAAGCCGGGAGCACCGGTTCCCTATGCATTTGATACGGTTCTGGTACATATTGAGAGAAGCAGACATCAGGCTTTCCTTGGTATCGGCAGCAATCTGGGGGATCGTCAGATGAACCTTGCGGCAGCAATCCGGCTTCTGGAGGCAGTGCCGGACATACAGGTGACAAAGCGTTCGCCACTTTATGAGACAGCACCTTACGGATATACGGATCAGCCGCCGTTTCTGAATGGCTGTATTGGCATAGAGACGCTGTATACACCGGAAGAGTTATTGAGGGTGCTGCATGAAATAGAGCATAAGCTGGGCAGAAAACGTGAAATTCACTGGGGACCAAGAACCCTTGATCTGGACATACTTTTTTATGATGATCTGATACTGGATACCCCGGATCTGCATATTCCACATGCAGATATGGCTAACAGAGAATTTGTTCTGCAGCCGTTATCGGATATTGCCGGAGATTTCAGACATCCGGTTATAAATGAGACAGTGAATGCACTGCTTGCGGCATTAAAAAAGCAAAGCAATTAATTACAGTTGAATGAGACAGGGGATGAACAGATGGATTTAGGCGTACTAAGAGATCAGATCGATGATATTGACAAACAGATCATCCGTCTTTTTGAAGAAAGAATGGATGTAGCAGAACAGGTGGCACGTTATAAGATTGGCTGTGGAAAGCCGGTGTATGATCCGGTGAGGGAACGCAGCAAGATTGAAAGAGCCAAAGATATGGCAACAAGCAGTTTCAACGCCCGGGGTGTGGAAACATTATTTAATCAGTTGATGGCCATCAGCCGTGTGCGTCAGTATGAGCTGGTGGCTGAGGCCCATCAGGACAATTTCGGATTTGAGGAATGCAACGGTGACCATGTAGGGGCAAAGGTTGCCTTCCAGGGGGTAGAGGGCGCTTACGGTCATCAGGCGACACTTGGGTATTTTGGCAAAGATGTGGAATGCTATCATGTGAAGACATTTGAGGATGTTATGAAGGAAGTGCATGAGGGGCGTGCTGATTATGGTGTGCTGCCTGTGGAAAATTCGTCAACGGGTATTATTACAGATGTCTATGATCTGATGCATCTGTATGATAACTATATTGTAGGTGAGTATGTTGTGAAGGTTGAACATGCACTGCTGGGCCTTCCGGGAACGGAAATTGACCAGATCAAGACGGTTTATTCTCACCCGCAGGGGCTGCTTCAGTGTAGCAGGTTTCTTGATGAAAAACCGGAATGGGAACAGGTAAGTCTGCAGAATACAGCAGTCAGTGCACAAAAGGTCCTCGTTGAGCAGGACAGAACCCAGGCGGCCATCGCATCACCGGCAGCGGCAGCCATTTATTCATTATCTGTATTAAAAGAAAAGATCAGTGATAATGACAATAATTCCACACGTTTTATCATTATTCGTCACAAGAAAGAATATGTCAAAGGTGCGGACGGTATCAGTATTTCTTTTGAACTGGCGAATGCCCATGAGACCGGAAGTTTGTATCATGCCCTTGGATTTATTATTTATAACAGTCTGAATATGACAAAAATTGAATCAAGACCAATCCAGGGGGACAAATGGCGTTATCGTTTCTTTATTGATTTTGACGGCAATATTGGTGAGGCCCCTGTTCAGGATGCATTAAGAGGAATGGCACAGGAGACCATTAATTTCAAGATACTCGGCAATTATATTCAGGTTGAATAAGGGGGATTGGCATGACGTACAAAACCTTTGCCGCTATTAATGTGGGGTCCGGAGAAGTTAGTATGAAGATCTATGAGATCTCCTCCAAAACAGGAATTCGGGAAATTGACTATGTTCGTTATTATATCGAACTTGGAAGTGATACTTATACAAAAGGTTATATTGAATACGATCTTGTCAGGGAATTGTGTGATGTCCTGGAGGGCTTTTCCACTAAAATGGAAGAGTACAGGGTTGACAGTTATCTGGCCCTCGGCAGCAGTGCACTGATTGAGGCCAGCAATTGTGAATTGATCGTGGATCAGATCCGTGTGCGTACAGGTTTGAAAGTAGAGACTATTGACAATGCGCAGCAGCGTTTTCTGCTGTTGAAATCTGTGGCCCGCGGGATGAGAAATTTTCAACAGCTGATTGATGATGGTGCAGCGATTGTCGATATGGGCTCGGGAAGTCTGCAGATTACGATTTATGATGAGGGCAGACTGATCTATACGCAGAACCTGAAACTTGGATCGCTTCGAATCAGAGAGATTCTGGCAGACCTGGAGGGACAGACGGATAATTTTGTCAACGTCATGGAAGATTATATCGGTAATTATATCGATACATTTTCAAGACTGTTTATGCATGAGCGCAAAGTGCGCCATATTATTGCAGTTGGAGAAGAGATGGAATCCATTGTCAAGATCATCGGCAGTGACGGAAGGAAAAACCATATGGAACGGCATGCTTTTGATGCGGTATGCGGAAGTGTGCTGGCAGCAGGTGAAGAAGAGTTGTCAGCAAAGTACAGTATTCCTTATGAGCTTGCAACCGTCCTGAAACCGGCAATCATTGTTTACAAAAAGATTATTGAGATCTCAGGTGCAGAGAAGATATGGGCGGCAGGCTGTGATCTGTGTGACGGTATGATCGTGGATTATGCGGAAAGGCAGGAACAGATTGAACCGGCGCATTATTTTGCTGAAGATATTATTTCTTATGCAAGGACAGTGGCAGCCCGATATGAGAGCAACAAAGAGCATACGGAGAATGTCGAAAAAACAGCCCTGGCAATATTTGACGGCATCAAAAAGAGAGCAGGACTGGGTCAGCGCGACGGCATTCTTCTGCAGATGGCCTGTATTCTTCATGACTGCGGCAAGTATGTCAATATGCTTGGTGGTACAGATTACAGCTGCGATATTGTTCGTGCGACAGAATTTGTTGGATTGTCGGAACAGGAGAAGAGTATTATTGCTGATACGATCAAATACAATGCATGGCATTATGTGCCGAAGCTGTCTGAATTGAAAGCACCGCTCAACAGAAAAAATTATATTCGCATGCTGAAGCTGGCTGCCATTCTGAGACTGGCAAATGGTATGGACAGAAGTCACAGACAGAAGATCCGAAAAGTCACAACAACTTTCAAAGAAAAGGAACTGATCATCCGTGCAGATACGATTTATGATATTACCCTTGAACAAAGTACAATAGAGAATAAGAGTCATTTCTTCGAAGAAATTTATGGATTTAAGCCTGTGTTGAGAATGAAGAGGAGGTAAGGTCATGAGCAATCAATTTGAACAGCCGGAGAATTATAGGAATCGTGAACTCAGCTGGTTGGAGTTTGATTACAGAGTGCTGAGTGAAGCCAGAGACAAAAGCCTGCCGCTTTTT
>NZ_JBBMEK010000094.1:0-10738 GCF_040096555.1 Coprococcus intestinihominis
AGTACAATACACTGCCTAAGTACCGGCCGACGTTGAAGCACCTGTGTTCGAATAACTCTTTTTGAATCCATTCAGATATAGTTCTGCTTATTCCACGATATCAAGCAGTTCTTCAAAGGTGTGAATTTCTGCATCGAAGGCTTTAACCTGGCCAAAGCCATAAGCAGCATAAATGAACGGAATGCCGGCCTGTGCAGCTGCATCGGCGTCTCCCTGGGTATCACCGATGTAGACCGGAGATTTTAGTCCGTTTCTTTCCATGACCAGGCGGATGTTTGCTCCTTTGGATTTGCCGGTCACACCGATGCATTCACAGTCTTTAAAGTACTTCGCTGTGTGATTGCCGCTGTAAAAGCTCTGGATATAGCCGTCCTGACAATTGCTGACAATAAACAGCGGATATTTCTCTGAAAGCTTCTGCAAGGTCTCTTCCAGCTTCGGGTAGAGAATACCGCCATGTTCTGCCAAATAAATATTCTCCTGTTCACAGCATTCATCCATCAGACGCATTCTCAGTGCTTCCGTCTGTTCAGGAAACATATTGCGTGCTATCTGATCAAGGGGTAAGCCGAAATTGGAAGCCAATTCCTCCGCTGTCACTTTCTTGTGAATCTCCGGATAATGTTCCAAAACAAGCGCCCATGTAGCAACTATTCCCTCTGAAGAGTCCCAGAGTGTACCATCTAAATCAAAAATCAAACTATCTATCTTCATCTTCTTCTCCATTCTGTATCTTCCTGCGGCATTCACCGCAGCAGCCATAAAAAACAGTCTTACTCTCATCCACTGCGAAATCCTCTTTCGCCATCATTTCATCTGCCAGTTGCCGCATGTGTTCACTTTCAAAATGAATCAGTCTGCCGCACTCACTGCACATCAGATGATAATGATGTCTGCATTCAGGATGCCCGCCGCTGAACTGATAGCAGGCCGGTGACTTTTCACTTAATGTATACTTACGAATCTTCCCCTCTGTTTCCAAAGACTTCAGAACTCTGTATACGGTTGTCTTGCCAACCCGTTCTTCACCTGCATTCAGATCATGAATAATGTCTTCTGCACGGACATGAGTGTCCTGTCTGTCTTTGAGATATTCAAGAATCATCGATTTCTGTCTTGTATTTCTATTCTGTTTATCATCAGACATTCTCTGCATCCTCCGAATATTTATTCTTATCTCATATAATTTTCTCTTCCTATTATAATAGCTTTTCTTTTATCTGTACAGTACAAAATCAGGCGCAAAAATACCTGAGAGATACTGTGTTCATTCATTTCCCTCAGGTATTTCCTATTCTGTATTGAATTTCTATCTGTTGATTCTCAATGCTGTATTACGCAAGTTCGACTTTTGGAGGCTTATCTCCTTCCGGATCTTCTTCCAAAATTGAAAATGCAATATTCGTTGCATGATCCGCAACTCGTTCAAGATTGGAAGCTAAATCCGAAAACATCATACCCACCTGAGCACTGCATTCGCCTGTTGTCAGACACTTGACATGTAAATCCTGAAGCTCACGCTCTTTCGCATCAATGGCATTCTCCAGATCCAGAATTTCCTGAAGATGGCTGTCATCTTCAAGATTGAACATATCCATCGAAAGATGAAGAATCTTCACCGTCATCTCCTGCATTCTGCGGATCTCATCTCCGGCCATGCCATTAATATCTTCTTTCATATCAATCAACTTCTCAACATCTTCTGCAATATTCTCTGCATGATCACCGACACGTTCGATATCGCTGACAACATGGAACAGGGCCCCCAATTTCTTGCGGTCTCCTACCGGTAAGCTGATCTGGTTGGCTTTAACAAGATAATCTGTGATTTCCTTGTTCATATAGTCGATACGCTTCTCAACCTCAAACACTTCCTTCGCCGCCTTGTCATCCTTAGTCAGGAGTGCATCCAGCGCCTTTTCCAGATTGCCAATGGCAATTTCACCCATATGGCTGATCTCACTGCAGACCTGCGGAATAGCCGTCGCCGATGAAAGTCTGTCGCCATCACCAATATACTTCATTTCATATTCATCTTCTACATCATTATCCTCACCCGGTACAATGAGATAGGTCAGTTTGACAATCCAACTCATAAACGGCATCAGAATGATAACCTGGAAGACCTTGAAGATGGTATGCGTATTGGCAACACATCGGCCGAGATTGCCGCCGGAAATATGCATGATCAACGCTTCAATCCAATCGGAACCGATCAAAAGAATGACTGCCATAATGATGGAACCGATAATATTGAATAATAAATGGATCAAAGCTGCACGTTTAGCATTCTTCTTGCCGCTGAGACTGGCAAGCATCGCTGACATGCAGGCACCGATATTACATCCAAGAATAATAAAGAAACAAATCTTCAGCGGAAGTAATCCCTGCTGTGCCAAAAGGAGCACAATACTGACTGTCACAGAAGAACTCTGTACAATCGCCGTGATCACTAATCCAAGCAGCAAAGCAAAGAATCGGTTGTCCAGAGACATGAACAGATTCTGGATAGCCGGAAGTTCTTTCAAAGCACCCATAGAAGAAGACATGGTACTGATTCCCAGGAAAAGGATACCAAAACCGATGACAACCTCTCCGGCTTTTTTCACCGTTGGATTCTTGAAGATCATCAGCATCAGAACGCCTGCCATAATAAATACCGGCGCATACTGAGACAGATTAAACGAAACAAGCTGTGATGTAACGGTCGTACCAATGTTAGCACCATAGATAACACCAATAGCCTGATAAAGCGTCATCAGACCGGCATTTACAAAACTGACAACCATAACTGTTGCAGCACTGGAGGACTGTATAATCGCCGTAAACACAACGCCCACAATGATACCCACATATCTGTTCTTCGTGAACAATTCAAGGACACCACGGAGTTTGGCACCGGCTGCCTTCTCCAAACTATCACTCATCAACGTCATACCATAGAGGAAAAGACCCAAACCTCCTATAAGGCCCAAAACCATACCTGAAATATTCATCTTTTTTCTCCTTGATTTTACTTATGTAAAACTTATGTAAAAATATACCACTAACAACTTTAATATATATTGCGCCGCTTGACAAGTCCTTTTTTTAGAAATTTACTTTATGTTAGCTTCCGAAAACATTATTATGTCAACTTAATTCAATAAAAAATAATTGAAGCCTGCACACTTTTCCCTGAAATTTCCTATTTTTCAGCTTGTAAATTATGTCAACTCCTCTTTTTTATTTTTTGCCTGCGTTTTCAGAAAAAAGTAGTAAAAAAAGAATCGGATCTCTTTTGGAATCCGATTCTTCTTGATCTGTATAGACACTCATACACTAAAAATTTCTTATATAAATGCTTCTGACAGTCTGTTTAGATCACTGAACTTCTGAAAGGATTTTGTCCAGTTTCTCATACATTTCATCCACATTTTCTTTTGTGATAACAAGCGGCGGTACAAAACGGATGATATTAGTACCTGCAGAAATGATCAGAAGACCGTTGGCAATAGATTTTGCAACAATATTCCCAACAGGGATTGTAAATTCAAGACCTCTCATCAATCCAAGACCTCTTGTTTCTTTGATGAAATCATAACGCTCAACTAACGATGCCAGTTTTTCTCCCAGATATGCGCCTACTTCATTGACATTGTCAAGGATATGACGGCTTTCAAACATGTCAAATACAACATTCGCTGCTGCTGTAGCTAAAGGATTGCCGCCATATGTAGATCCATGATCACCGGCTACCAATGCCTTTTCAACCTTTTCTCCGGCAACAAAGGCACCAATCGGCACACCGCATCCCAGTGCTTTGGCAACGGTCAGGATATCCGGTTTTACATCGTAGTAATCATAAGCAAACATCTTGCCTGTACGGCCCATACCGCACTGAATCTCATCAAGAATCAACAGAATGTCCTTTTCATCACAGAGCTTGCGCACACCCTGGATAAACTCACGTGTAGCCGGATAGATACCGCCTTCCCCCTGTACAGTCTCCATAATAATAGCACATGTCTTATCCGTGATCTTAGAAGCAACATCCTCTAAATTGTTATACTCAGCAAACACTATCTTGTCAATCAGTGGTTTGAAGGCTTCCTGATAATGAGGATTGCCTGTGACAGAAAGGGCACCGATACTTCTGCCGTGGAACGAATGGTTCATGGCAATGATCTCATGATCTGTGGAACCATTATCTCTTGTCCATGCATACTTACGGGCAAGCTTGATGGCACCTTCAATGGCTTCTGTACCACTGTTGGTAAAGAATACCTTTTTAAGGCCGCAGGCATTCACCAGCTTGTGTGCCGCTTCTGCCATAGGCTGTGTATAATACAAATTGGACACATGGATCATTTTGTCGATCTGAGCCTTCAGAGCATCATTGTATTCTTTGACATTGTAACCAAACGCACATACAGCAATCCCGGCTGCAAAGTCAAGATACTTTTTGCCTTCCACATCATAAAGATAAACGCCGTCACCGTGATCAAGCACAACAGGAAAACGATTATATGTATGAATGATCGCCTCTTCTGCATAATCCATAATTTCTTTATTGTTCATGATAATACCTGCTTTCTTTACTGCCCAAAATTGCAGTACCAATACCTTTGTTTGTAAAGATTTCCAGAAGGAGGCAATGCGGTATACGTCCATCCAGAATATGTACGCGTGAAACGCCGTTTTCAATTGCCTCAATACAGTTGTTGAGCTTCGGCAGCATACCGCCTCCGATAAACCCTTCTTCAATCAGTGCATGGGCTTCTTCACATGTCAGCTCTGAAATCAGTGTATCCGGATCCTCCGGATCCTTGTAAACGCCTTCAATATCGGTGAGGAAAGCCAGTTTTTCTGCATTCACAGCCTTTGCGATCTCACATGCAGCATCATCCGCATTGATATTGTAAGTATTGTAATCTTCATCCATACCGATCGGGCATACGATTGGAAGGAAATCCTTCTCCAGTAAATCGTAGAGAATCTTCGGTGTAACTTCTGTAATCTCACCTACAAAACCGATATCCTCTCCATTGGAGTATTTTTTCTTTACCTTCAGAAGGCCGCCGTCCTTGCCGCTGATACCAACTGCTTTGACACCCAGTTCCTGAACCATCTGGACAAGGCTCTTATTCACCTTATTCAGAACCATTTCTGCAATTTCCATAGTTGGCGCATCTGTCACACGAAGGCCATTGACAAAACGTGCTTCCATGCCTACTTTATTCACCCAACGGCTGATTTCTTTGCCGCCACCGTGAACGATGATCGGCTTGAATCCGACAAGTTTTAATAAAACAGCATCGGCGATGACATTCTTCTTCAGTTCGTCATTCATCATCGCACTGCCTCCGTATTTGATCACGATAATCTTACGGTTGAATCGCTGAATATAAGGCAGAGCCTCAATCAGTACTTCAGCCTTTGAAAGATACTGATTCATGTCCTTTTCCATTCTTCTATTTCTCCTTTTCCCCGTTAATTATGAACGGTAATCCGCATTAATCTTAATATAATCATACGTCAGATCGCAGCCCCAGGCTGTAGCTTCCTGATCGCCCATCTTGATATCTGCAATCGCAGTTACCTCAGGCTCGGAAAGAATCTTTGTTGCTTCTTCTTCACTGTAATCCGCAGCCACGCCGTCTTTCATGATCTGAATCTTGCCGGATGCACTTTCAAAGAACAGATCCACTTTTTCAGGATCAAACTGTGCGCCTGAATAACCCATTGCGCACAGAATACGCCCCCAATTGGCATCATGGCCGCAGATAGCTGTCTTAACAAGACTGGATGTCACAACAGACTTGCTCAATGTTACTGCCTGTTCCTTTGTTTCGGCACCGATGATCTTCACTTCAAAGAGTGCAGATGCACCCTCGCCGTCTCCTGCAATCTTTCTGCAGAGACATGCATTCACTGCATGAAGTGCTTCACAGAAAGCTTTGTAATCTTCATTCTTTGTATCGATCAAAGGATTGCCTGCCTGACTATTCGCCAAAAGCAGCACCGTATCATTAGTAGATGTATCGCCATCAACAGAAACCATATTGTAAGTGTCCTTGATATCTTCGCTGAGTGCTTCTTGAAGCAGTGCTTTGGAAATGTTGGCATCTGTTGTAATAAAACCAAGCATGGTACACATATTCGGATGAATCATTCCAGATCCTTTGCACATGCCGCCCATAGTCACTTTCTTACCGCCAATCTCAAACGTCACAGCGACTTCCTTCGGAACAGTATCTGTGGTCATAATGGCTTTTGCTGCCAGATGACCGGCTTCGATACTTCCGTCAAGGGCAGGTGCCAGCATATCAATCCCTGCTTCAATTCTGTCCATTTTCAGCTGCATACCGATAACTCCTGTGGATGCCACCAATACAGCATCTTTCTGAACACCAAGTACTTCCGCAGCCTTCGCTGCTGTAGCTTCGCAGTAAGCCATTCCCTGCACACCTGTACAGGCATTGGCAATACCGCTGTTGCAGATGACTGCCTGTGCATGTTCGGATTCATATACAACCTGTCTATCCCATTTCACCGGAGCAGCCTTTACAATGTTGGTTGTAAAAGTGCCTGCAGCCACACATGGTACATCGCTGTAGATCATGGCCATATCCGTACGCCCCTGGTATTTGATGCCTGCAGCTGCACTGGAAGCCTTAAATCCCTTTGCTGCTGTCACGCCGCCTTCAATATATTCCATTTCCTGCCACCTCTTTTATTCATTAAACACAGTCATGTTGGCCTCGTTCAGGTTCAGATCATAATAATTCCGATCATCCTGACACTGCCAGCCGACCTTTTTCCAAAAGGCATTACCGCCCTCGTTTCTTGTAAATGCGATCAGATAGACTTTATTGATCTGCTCTGCCTTCAATGCTTCAATCGCTTTGGCTACAAGCTTACGCCCAATGCCATGCTGTCTGTATGAAGCATCCACACAAACATGATACAGACAGCCCTGACGGCCATCATGTCCGCAGAGAATGGAACCCACAAGCTTGCCATCCATCTCCGCCACCACACTGGTGTTGGGATTTCTGCGAAGAAATCGCTCAATGCCCTCTCTGGAATCATCAATGCTTCGGATACCAAAGCCCTTGATACCAGCCCAGAGCGCCGCCACACGATCATAGTCATCAATCGTCATTGTTCTTATTATAATATCATTCATTCTAATATTCTACCTTCATTTTCTTATGGGAACATAGGCACAAGGTTCAGACCTGTGCTCTCATCCAGGCCAAAGGCAAGATTCATGTTCTGAACTGCCTGTCCGGCTGCGCCTTTGACAAGGTTGTCGATGGCACCCATCATAATGACACGGTGTGTTCTCAGGTCCACTTTGAAATTGACATCCACATAATTGCTGCCTTCTACCCAACGTGTCTCAGGACATACACCCGGTTTCAGTACACGGACAAACTTCTCATTGGCATAATATTTGTCATAAGCCGCTCTGATCTGCTCTTCTGTCACGCCCTCTTTCAAAGAAGCATACGCTGTAGCCAGAATACCTCTGTTCATCGGTACAAGATGCGGTGTAAAGTTGATGGTGATTGGATAACCGGCTGCATAACCGAGCTGTTCTTCAATCTCAGGTGTATGTCTATGTGTTGCGACGCCATAAGCCTTCATATTCTCATTCACTTCACAGAAAAGGTTAGCCGTCTTGGCACCGCGGCCCGCACCGGATGTACCGGACTTGGCATCAACGATAATGGTATTCGGGTCAATGAGGCCTTCCTTTACTAGTGGATAGCATGTCAAAATAGAACATGTTGTATAACATCCCGGATTGGCGATCAGTCTTGCACCCTTGATGTCTTCACGATTGATCTCACAGAGTCCGTATACAGCCTCTTTAATATAGGAAGGACTCTTGTGTTTAATGCCGTACCATTTCTCATAAACTTCTACATCTTTAATACGGAAATCTGCGCTGAGGTCAATAATCTTCACTTTATTTAAAACATCCTCATTCACAAGAGAGGCACATAAGCCCTGTGGTGTTGCTGTAAAGATAACATCTGCCGCATCTGCCAGTGCATCCATGTTGTCATCCATGCACTTGGCATCTACAATCTGAAACATATTCTGGAAAACATCTGCATACTGCTGATCAATATAACTTCTTGAGCCATACCAGACAATCTCAACATCCGGATGCTGCATCAGAAGACGAACCAGTTCCTGACCGGCATAACCGGTGGAACCGATAATTCCTGCTTTAATCATTTTTCATAACTCCTTTATCTTAAACCGCTAAAAGGCAGTTTATTCATTTTTCGTTCAACACCTATCTATATTAATACATATCTTCAATTAAGTAAAGTAAAAAAATCAAAAAAATATTCATAATTATGCATGCACAATTAATAAAAATACATTTTTTACGAAAAAACTATTGCATTATTCATACTTCTGGTGTATATTAATTGAGTGCTCGCAAGAAATATACACTTTAGCGAACACATCATCACAAATGAATGAACATGTTTTTTATATAGGAGGATTTTACAAATGAAAGAGAAAGTTGTTTTAGCATATTCAGGCGGTCTTGACACTACAGCCATTATCCCATGGTTAAAGGAAACATTTGATTATGAAGTTATCTGCTGCTGTATCAATGTTGGTCAGGGCGAAGAATTAAACGGTCTTGAAGAAAGAGCCAAGATGAGCGGCGCTTCCAAATTATACATCGAAGATATCGTTGATGAATTCTGTGAAGACTATATCGTTCCTTGTGTTCAGGCCAATGCAATTTATGAGAACAAATATTTACTTGGTACTTCCATGGCTCGTCCTGGCATCGCCAAGAAGCTTGTTGAAATTGCAAGAAAAGAAAATGCTGTTGCAATCTGTCATGGGGCAACAGGTAAAGGTAATGACCAGATTCGTTTCGAACTTGGTATCAAAGCACTGGCTCCTGACATCAAGATTATCGCTCCATGGCGTATGACAGATGTATGGAAAATGCAGTCCCGTCAGGATGAAATCGATTTCTGTAAAGCACACGGCATCGACCTTCCATTCTCCGCAGACAGCAGCTACAGCCGTGACCGTAACTTATGGCACATCAGCCATGAAGGCCTTGAACTGGAAGATCCATCTCTTGAGCCAAACTACAATCATGTACTTGTGCTCACAACTCCACCGGAAAAAGCACCTGACAAACCGGAATATGTCACAATGACATTTGAAAAGGGTGTTCCTACTTCTGTCAACGGCAAAGAAATGAAAGTGGCTGATATCATCCGTACACTGAATGAACTTGGTGGCAAACATGGTATCGGTATCGTTGATATCGTTGAAAACCGTGTTGTAGGTATGAAATCCCGTGGTGTTTATGAAACACCGGGTGGTACAATTCTTATGGAAGCACATCAGCAGCTGGAAGAACTGGTTCTTGACCGTGCAACTGCAGAAGTTAAGAAAGAAATGGGCAACAAACTGGCTCAGGTATGCTACGAAGGCAAATGGTTCACACCATTACGTGAAGCAATTCAGGCATTTGTTGAATCCACTCAGGAATATGTGACAGGTGAAGTTAAATTCAAACTTTACAAAGGCAATATCATCAAAGCCGGTACTACTTCCCCATATTCACTGTACAGCGAATCTCTTGCATCTTTCACAACAGGTGACCTCTATGACCACCACGATGCAGATGGATTCATCACACTGTTCGGTCTGCCATTAAAAGTACGTGCAATGAAAATGGCTGAAGTAGCCAACAAAAACGCTGATAAATAGATAAAAAGCCTCAGTAATATCTGATGGCAGAAGGAAATAAAACATCCCTGAAACAGGCGCATCGCCAAATGTTTCAGGGATGTTTTTATTCAAAATAATAGCACGCTATTATTAAATTATCAATAGCGTGCTATTAAAATAGATCAAGCATATTATCCAGATAAATGGCTTCTCTGACGTTCAACTGATATTCTGGCTTTGTCATGTAGTATAACAGAAATTCCAGAACCAGTGCACTGCCAAGCCCCCGCCCTTCGATCTTAAAATTGGAAAAGCCCATAGGTATATAGATATTTTGGATATCATCAATCCCTATAAATCCCGGATTCCTCATTGCCTTTGAAAACCGATAGCCCTGCTCAGCGGCAGGCGCCTTACAGTGATGTTCCGGTGCATTTACACCAAGATTCCTGCGGCTGACCGCTTCATAGCAGTTTCTCCTGTCCTTACAGCCAAACCAGCAGCATTCATTGCACAAAAACTCCACTTTATCTTTCTGTATCTGTGTCAATGTATTCAGCTGATCCATCTGTTTATTTAAACGAAAATCCGGCACAACATAGCGAAAATCATCGCGCTCCACCTCATGCCGGAATGCCTCAAAATCCGTCAGCACTTTTGTTGTAGAAGAAATGAAGTATAATTTCGGGTAATTCTCTTTCAGGTAATCCAGCAGCAACTCCGAATGAATGATCACGCCATTCTGTACACGGCTGCTCTCTGAAAACAATGCACATAAAGTATTACATCTTTTATCTGAAAGATGCTCTTTTCTCAGCAGGGAATTACTGAAAGTAAGCCTTGCCGAGATGCCATATTTCTGCATAAGGGCTAAAGCATCACTCGGATCACAGGTTTCATCTTCCACACGGCCGCCGCCCCAGATGCAATCCGATGGTGCTCCGTAGATAGAGCCAATCTCACACCAGTCATAAAAGTATTCTCTGTGCTCATGGAATAAGGACAGAAAAATACGATACAATTC
>NZ_JBBMEK010000095.1:0-10714 GCF_040096555.1 Coprococcus intestinihominis
GCTAGCTGTTATCTCTTCCCGTTTTACTTTGGTTTGTGTTCTTAAAAATTCTTTTTAGGAATTTTCGGGATTGTTTTATTATTAAGCTGTCAATGTTCATTCTCACTCAGTCAACCAATTCTCCTTTGGAAATACCAAACGGAGAAGGAGGGATTTGAACCCTCGCGCCGCTATTAACGACCTACTCCCTTTCCAGGGGAGCCCCTTCAGCCTCTTGGGTACTTCTCCAAATAAGCTGACTAACAAGCGATATTCAATTAGTATCCCAGTGGATACAGCGGAGAAGGTGGGATTCGAACCCACGGCCCCTTGCGGAGTCACTGGTTTTCAAGACCAGCTCCTTAAACCACTCGGACACCTCTCCATTGCGTTATCCTTACATGGAAGGTCTCACGCGACAATAGATATATTATCATCTCAAAAGCCAAATGTCAACAACTAATTTTACTTTTTTTCAAAAAAATTTAAACAATTACGGCACTTCAAATTTTATGGGATGTTCCGGGCATCCGCAGTATCTTAAAGTGCCGGAACGACAATATACATTCCCGTACAGGCATGCGTTATCTGTTGTCTCCACCGTTTAAAAAGGCTTCTGCAATAACCAGGTCTTCTGGGGTTGTAATCTTGATATTGCGGTAGTCGCCTTTTAACAGGTAAATGGAATGATCGGCATATTTTTCAACAACCATGGCATCGTCTGTGACGGTGGTATCCCCCGCTTCTGCTCTTTTTCGATATGCTTCTGATACAAGGGCATAGGAAAATGTCTGTGGTGTCTGTATCTGCCACAGTTTTGAACGTTCCGGGGTATCGGCTACATAGCCCTTGTTATCCACTACTTTGATGGTGTCTTTGGCAGGCACAGCTGTAATGCAGGCTTCCTTCTCCTGCACACAACTGATATTCGCATTAATAAGCACACTTGATATAAGCGGTCTGGCTCCATCATGAATCAGCACATAATCACAGTCCGACAATGCCTTTAATCCTTCATAAACGGAATCATAACGTTCTTTGCCGCCTGCAATAACCGCACGGACTTTCTGAAAATTGTATTTCTCCACAATTTCTCTGCTGCAATAGTCTATTTCATCCGAACCTGTCACAAGTATAATCTCATCCACCTCAGACAATTCAAAAGCCCGAAGCGTATAATAAATAACCGGTTTACCCTTAATCAGCAGATACTGTTTGTGAACGGAAGTTCCCATTCTTTTTCCGCTGCCTGCTGCCAGAACGACAGCGGCTGTTTTCTTTCCACCTACCGTCATTATGCTTTTTCTCCGATCTTCAGATTCGGCACTGCATTCAGATCAAGCCCCGCACGTTTGCCGTTCATATAATCATAATAGCCGGCCGCCCCGATCATAGCTGCATTGTCTGTACATAATAACGGTGACGGTCTGTAGAATTGAATATTCCGTCTGCTACATGCTTCTTCCATGGCACCACGAAGTGCACTATTGGAAGCTACGCCTCCGGCAAGTGCGACTTTCTTAATATGATATTCCTTTGCTGCCTTCATTGTATGTTCTACAATGACGTCTACGATCGCTTTCTGGAAGGAAGCCGCTACATCTGCTCTGTTAACTTCTATATTCTTCATATGACACTCATTCAGATAATTTAAAACAGCTGATTTGACACCACTGAAGCTGAAATCCAACGGAGCCCCCTGAATATGTGCCTTTGGGAATGTAATGGCATCGCTGTTGCCTTCTTTGGCCAGCTTATCCACCTTCGGGCCGCCAGGATACCCCAGGCCAATGGCTCTTGCAACCTTATCAAAAGCTTCTCCGGCTGCATCATCATGGGTTCTGCCTACGATCTCATACTGTCCGTAATCTTTGACAAGAACAAGATGCGTATGTCCACCGGATACCACCATACACAAAAATGGTGGTTCAAGGTCTTTGTTCTCTATATAGTTAGCCGAAATATGTCCCTCAATATGATGCACGGGCACTAACGGCTTATTCGCTGCATAACTGATTGCCTTTGCTTCCGCTACGCCTACGAGCAGCGCACCAACCAGCCCCGGACCGTATGTTACCGCAATCGCATCAATATCCTCCAATGTCACATTGGCCTCATCCAGTGCCGCCGTGATAACCGGATTTATTTTTTCGATATGTTTTCTTGATGCGATTTCGGGTACGACGCCACCATATAATTTGTGCAGTTCAATCTGAGAATATATAATATTAGACAACACATCACGGCCGTTTTTTACAACTGCAGCCGCTGTTTCATCACATGAGCTTTCAATCGCCAAAATTAAAACGTCTTTATCCATTTTTATGACTCCTCAAAATTCAATTCCAGTGATTTCTTATCTTTGCCCGGATAAGCATTCTGGAAAATCTGACGTACATCTTCAATATACTGCTCCGGTCTGTTCAAAGCCGGACTGTAATGCGTAAGCCAGAGTTCCTTCACTCCCGCCTGTTTTGCCAGTCTGCCGGCTTCTTCAAATGTCATATGCTTATATTTGACCGCATTATTGACATCCCCTTTTTCGCCATACATGCCTTCACAGATAAAAAGGTCTGAACCTCGGGCATTTCTGACAATACTGTCTGTCGGGCGGGTATCCGTCGTATACGTTACTTTCAGCCCTTTGCGTGCCGGTCCCAGAACCATCTCCGGCTGATAAATTCTGCCGTCCTCCGTCCGGATCGTTTCACCCTTCTGCAATTTGCTCCAAAGCGGTATCGGCACTTCATTCTGTCTGGCCTTCTCCACATCAAACATACCCGCACGTTCAATAGAAATACTATACCCATAACAGGCAACACGATGATTCACTTTGAAAGCATCTATCACATAACCGTGCAGTCTGATCTGCTGCTGCGGTTCTGTCAACTCTATAAATTTGATTTCAAAAGGCAGTTCCGGTGCGATCACCCTAAGCGCCTTGACAACCCGTTCAAGTCCCTTCGGTCCGATCATTGTCAGCGGTTCCGTTCTATCTGAATTGCTCATCGCAAGTAAAATGCCAGGAAGACCACTGATATGATCTCCATGAAAATGCGTAATGCAGATAATATCCAGCGGTCTGAAACTCCACCCCTTTTCACGAATAGCGATCTGAGTTCCCTCACCGCAGTCAATTAATAAACTGCTGCCGTTATACCGCAGCATCAATGATGTCAGCCACCTGTACGGCAGCGGCATCATGCCTCCTGTTCCAAGTAAACATAAATCCAGCATATTATTCCTCTTTCTATTTGCCGTGCTCCTGTTTTCAAGACTTACCCGTGCGTCCCGGTGCAAAATTTTCATCCGTTTTACAGACATATTTTCTATCTGTTATATCCATTCCGTCTGTTCTTCCTCATCCGGCAGATAGCACCATGTCTGAATCATCTTCCCATAGCAATTCTCACAGAGCTGGAAACGATGAATACAGCCATCCCACTTTGAAAAGTATCCCCATGCTTTGCTGACATCCAGAAACGCTGCCCTGTCACATTCATCAACCGACGCAATCATCTGTCCGCAGCAATTACAGATATATACTTCTTTTTTACTTATCTCATCGTATTTTTTCATAGAGTCCTCTCCTAACCTTTCACATTTCGACAAGGTCCATTATACAAAAATACGTCTTATTCGTCACCGGAAATACTTTCCATCTTCATAACCAATGCATTTTCCTTCGGGCAATCATAAAAATCCCTGCGGATACCAATGGTTCTAAATCCCAGTTTTTGGTAGCAACGATGCGCCGATAGATTGCTTGGCCGCACCTCAAGGATAAAGGAAACAACACCGTTTTTCTTTTCCTCTCCAATCAGGGCCTGCACCATTTCAGCACCATATCCGTGATTCTGATGATCCTTTTTGATAGCCACATTGACAATTTCCGCTTCATCCAGCGCCCTGTAAGCACCGCAGTAACCGATAATCTCATTCTGTGCATTCACAGCAACGATAAAATCAGCCTCTTCCTGCTCAAGCGTATCCCGAAAAGCTTTTTCCGACCACGCATCACCAAAAAGGCTTTGCTCAATGGCCGCCACCTGAGGCAGATCATCCAACTGCATCTTTCTTATCATCATGCTTTTTCCTGCCCTTTTTTGGCTGCAAGTTCTCTTTCAGCCTGTGAAAGTCTGAGATAATCCGGCTGATGTTCTGCTGCAGACTCGTATTTGCCTTCATGATAATACTGAAGGGCCAGTGCACCAAGGGCACCTGCTCTCTGCTGAGTCAAATGGATCGGCGCATAGCTGTGCGGAACCTGAATGTGTTCCTCAATATATGGTTTGAATACCGGTACACCGTCTCCAAGAAAGATCACTTTGCGTCCCAGCTGATTAATCTCATCTATAATTTCCCCAAGCATCACTGCTTTCTGTCCGGAGATGCACTTCATCTGATCTCCATCAAATGTATATAGCCCCGTATAAGTCTGGTTTCTTCTGGCATCCATCAACGGGCACACAACTGCATCTGTTCCGCAAAGATTATATGCAATGGCATCTACTGTTGGTACACTGATAATCGGAATACTTAACGCCAGTCCAAGGCCCTTGGCTGTTGCCGAACCGATTCTTAATCCCGTAAAAGACCCCGGACCTCCTGAAACGGCAATAGCATCCATCTCCTGTACCGGAATCCCGATCATTTTCAGCAGCGTATCCATCATTGGCAACAAAGTCTGCGAGTGTGTCTTCTTAAAGTTTGTTGTATATTCCCCGATCAGCTTCTCTTCTGTCACAACTGCCACGGAAGCCACTAATCCGGAGCTCTCCAATACTAATATCTTCACTGTAATTCTCCTTCCGCCTCGATTGTTATCATCCGATAATCAAATCCTTTTTCCAGTACCTTTTCTATTCTCACTGTCTGATAATGAGGCGGCAGAATTTCTTCGATCAGATTGGCCCACTCGATCATGCAAACGCCCTCACCAAAAATATATTCATCAAATCCGATCTCCTCCATCTCTTCAACGTCACCGATCCGGTAAACATCAAAATGATAAAACGGCATCCGTCCCTCGTCATATGTCTGCACAATAGTAAATGTCGGACTGCTGACCGGTTCTGTAATGCCCAGTCCGGCCGCAAAGCCCTGGGTGAAAACAGTCTTGCCGACACCAAGATCGCCTACCAGACAGAGAACATCCCCCGCCTTGGCCTCCCTGCCCATCTGTTCACCTATTTTATATGTTTCTTCCGCACTAAATGTTTCTATTTTCATACTCTGACTCTCTTATTATTATTTTAATTTGAGTTTTCCTGTATCAATATGCTGTTTTAAACATGCTACCACACGTGCATACTGTTCGCCCAACTGATCCTTGGGCCAAATATAAGCCCGGGCTGCTGTCATATAGACCAGTAGTTCACGGCCATTATCTTTGACTCTGATAATCTGATTCCAGCCAACATCTGCCCGTTCTTCACCGAGACATACTGAAAGATGTTCATCGGATAAAATATATTCCAGTCCGCCGCCCAGAGATTTGTTCCGCTGAATCTGTGCCTTTGCCTTTGTCAAAAGCATCAGCGGATTGATGACCGTAAACAGCAGTGCAATAATAAAGTAGAGCATCTTAGCCGTCGCATCCGTCACATTCCATCGGGTGATCAGCAGCACAAGCGAACCAATACTGAGCACCAGCCCTATGATACCTGCAGGCTTGCTGTAATAATGATGCATCATAAAATAGTACAAATCATTTACTTTTAATGCAATTTTAAATTTAATCTCGTCCATTTTGCCTCCTTGTATCTAATCTATAATAGTATCATCAATCAAGAATCATTGTCAACTGAATACGTTTTTTTGCAAGATCCACAGACATAACTTTGACTTCCACCACGTCACCGACACTGACTATTTCCATCGGGTGGCGGACAAATTTCTTATTTGTCAGCTGTGAAATATGCACCAGACCATCCTGATGAACACCGATATCCACAAACACACCAAAGTCAATCACGTTTCTGACGGTTCCTTTTAAAATCATCCCCGGCTTCAGGTCTTTCATTTCCAGGACATCCGTACGGAGTACCGGCTTCGGCATATCTTCTCGAGGATCCCTTCCCGGTCTTCTCAGTTCATGAACAATATCATGCAGGGTGATTTCTCCGATGGATAATTTTGCCGCCATCTTCTCATAATCTTCAATTCGAATTGGAAGGCTGCCTTCACGCAGCTTATCCGGTTCCACGCCCAATTCAGACAGTAATTTCTCGACTGCCTCATAGGATTCCGGGTGAACGCCCGTATTATCAAGGGGCTGACTGCCATCGCTGATACGAAGGAAACCTGCACACTGCTCATAGGCTTTCGGTCCCAGTTTTGGTACCTTTAAAAGTTGTTTTCTGTTGTCAAAACGCCCGTTTTCTTCACGATACGCCACGATATTCTTTGCCACAGTCTTGCTGATGCCGGAAATATACTCAAGAAGAGACGCAGAGGCCGTATTCAGATCCACCCCGACTTTATTGACACAGTCTTCAACGGTACCAGATAAAACTTCGGACAATTTCTTCTGATTCATATCATGCTGATACTGACCGACACCAATGGCCTTCGGATCAATCTTAACCAGTTCAGCCAGAGGATCCTGAAGTCTTCTGGCAATAGATGCCGCACTTCGCTGACCAACATCAAAATTAGGGAATTCTTCTGTCGCCAATTTGCTGGCTGAATAAACACTGGCGCCTGCCTCGCTGACGATCACATAAGCCACTTTCTCAGGTATTTCCTTCAGAAAATCTACTATGACCTGTTCTGATTCTCTTGACGCCGTCCCGTTTCCAAGGGAAATCAGCGTAATACCATATTTCCTGACAAGTTTTCGAAGAACTTCCTTCGCCTGATCAATTTTCTTCTGCGGCTCTGTCGGATAAATAACAACCGTATCCAACACCTTGCCTGTCGGGTCCACAACTGCCAGCTTACATCCTGTTCTGAAAGCCGGATCCCAGCCAAGAACCGTCTGCCCTTTGATTGGCGGCTGCATCAGCAGCTGCTGCAGATTCTTGCCAAAAACAGTCATAGCGCCTTCTTCTGCTTTTTCAGTCAGGGCATTCCTTACTTCACGTTCCACCGCTGGTGCGATCAGACGGCGATAACTATCCTCTGCTGCCGCTTCCATCATTTCTGTTGTATAAGGATTCTTCTGATGAACAACCTGTCTTTTCAGCCAGCCAATCAGCTTCTCTTCCGGCACTTCAATCGTTACATTGACCATCTTCTCTTTCTCTGCACGGTTGATAGCCAGCACTCTGTGTCCCGCAATTTTGGATACCGGTTCAGCAAAATGATAATACATTTCATAGACAGATTTTTCTTTGTCATCCTTTGCTTCAGATACAAGACGTCCCTCTTTTTCAAACTGCTGTCGGATCCACATACGATAAGCCGCTGTATCCGCGATACTCTCTGCCAAAATATCCGAAGCGCCCGCTAAAGCTTCCTTGACATCTGCCACACCTTTTTCCTCTGACACATAGTCGGCAGCTTCTTCTTCAACCGGATGTCCGAGATTCTGTGCCATCACCGCTACGGCCAGCTTTTCAAGGCCTTTTTCCTTAGCAATCATGGCCCTTGTGCGGCGCTTTGGACGATATGGACGGTATAAATCATCCACAACCACCTGTGTCTGAGCTTCCTCGATCTGTTTCAGCAAAGCGTCTGTCATCTTCCCTTGATCACGGATGGTCGCAATGACCTGCTGCTTCTTATCTTCAAGATTTCTCAGATAGATCAGCCGTTCATAAAGCTTTCTCAGCACTTCATCGTTTAATGCCCCTGTCTTTTCCTTTCGGTAGCGGGCAATAAAAGGAATGGTATTATCCTCATCAATTAACTGTACTGCAGCTGTCACCTGCCATTTTTCAACACCCAGTTCACTGCTCAGTTTTGCTTCAATATCTATCATACTTTTCTCCTTTATTCATTGAATACAACGGGGCTGCAGCAAAATTATCCTATTCTTGCCGCAGCCCCGATCACTTTTATTCTATATATGCTAGTACATCGTTTTCGAAATAACTACACCATTCACTTGCCTGCGAATCCGAGTGTGCAGGTAGAAAAGCCTCGGCGTAGCCCGCTACGCCTGCGTTTTTTACCTGCACACTCGAATCCGCATCCTGCGCGATTGGTGTAGTTATTTACGAAACGATGTACTAGTTCATGAAAATACGAGCGATAAAGCCGTCAAGCTGTGATTTCTTCTCTTCAAAATCGCCCACTGTCATTGGTTCTGTTACAAAGCCATACTCACCATCCACACCTTCGGCATGGCAGATGGCAATGTCCCCAAATAAGGCTCTCGCTTTATCTTCTGTGCCATTCTTCGCACGAACAAAAAATCTGCTCTTGTACAATGTATATTCAACTAGATGCAGTTTCTGTGGCTGCCAGATCGTCATGATATGGGTTCCCATATGCTTGACTTCATCCACCACATCAGAAACAACTGCGCTTGCTGTCGGCAACTTACCTGCACCCTTGCCATAGAACATAACATCTCCCAGGGCATTACCCTTTACAAGGATTGCATTAAATACATCATTCACACTATAAAGCGGATGATCATGGGCGATCATCATCGGTGCCACAAGTGCAAACAGACCGCCTTCTTCTCTGCGGCTTGTGCCAAGCAGCTTAATGCCCATGTTCATAGCCTTGGCATACTTAAAGTCTGTCTCCGTAATATGCGTGATGCCTTCTGTATGAATATCCTCATAATCCACCTGCATACCATAAGCAAGAGAAGTTAATATTGCAATCTTACGGCAGGCATCATAGCCTTCCACATCTGCTTCCGGATGTCGTTCTGCATAGCCCCTGTCCTGCGCTTCCTTCAGTACAGTATCATAATCTGCACCTGCCGTATCCATCTTGGTCAGCATATAATTCGTTGTCCCATTCAGAATACCTGTAATCTCATCAATCTCATCTGCTGTCAGAGACTGATTCAGAGGACGGATAATCGGAATACCACCGCCGACACTGGCCTCAAAAAGGAAGTTAACATTCTTCTGATTGGCAAGTGCCAGTAATTCTGCGCCATGCTTCGCTACCAGTTCCTTGTTGGAAGTTGATACACTCTTTCCTACCTGTAAAGCCTTCTTGACAAAAGTGTAAGCCGGTTCAATGCCCCCCATGACTTCGACAATAATCTTGATCTCCGGATCATCCAGGATCACCTGATAATCATGTACAATCTTCTCCTGGATCGGATCTCCCGGAAAATCTCTCAGATCCAAAACATATTTCACATCAATGGCTTCACCTGCACGCTTTGTAATTGTCTCACGATTCGTTGTCAGAACCTCTACAACACCTGAACCGACTGTCCCATATCCTAAAACAGCTATATTCACAATAATCTCCTCCTGCACTCAGACTTCGTGCTCTGTCTATTCTCTTCCGAGTATTTTTATGTCGTGAATGCCCTTCATTGCATTCAGTCTCTCCACAAGTACAGAAAAATCTCCTGTTGTCGGCAAAACGTCGATACTCAATGTCAATGACGCAACACCATTGATGGGGATTGCCTGATGAATCGTCAATATATTGGCTCTGTAATCTGCGATCTTCCCCAATATCCCTGACAGTAGTCCCGGCTCATCATCCAGCTGTATGCTGAGCGTAATGGTCCGCCCATGAACATTCTCATGAAAAGGAATGATATCATCTTTGTACTTATAAAAAGAACTTCTGCTGATACCCGTGGCATCTGTTGCTTCCTGTACAGTCATCGCCTTCTCGGAATCGATCAGACGCTTTGCCTCCACAACCTTCAGTAAAACTTCAGGCAATGCCCGTTCCTTTACAATGTAATATTTGCCACTTTTATCCATAAAATCCACCTTTTGTTCGCATAGGAAATACACTTGTTTTTACTAGAACGATAGTAGCACAAATTATCCCCCATTGCAACTGTTTTATTGTTCCTGCGGCTGATTTTTTAAAAGATTGTTCCATTTCAGGTAGGCATTGATAAAAAGATCAATATCTCCATCCATGACCGCATCTACATTGCTGCTCTCGGCACCTGTACGATGGTCCTTGACCAGCTTATATGGCTGCATCACATATGAACGGATCTGGCTGCCCCAGGCATTATCCTTAACCTCACCGCGGATACCTGAAAGCTTCTCCTGATTCTCCTGCTGTTTCAGCAAATACAGTTTGGCTTTCAGCATCTGCATGGCTTTATCCTTATTCATATGCTGAGATCTCTCATTCTGACATTGCACAACAATATTCGTCGGCAAATGCGTAATACGGATGGCCGATGACGTCTTGTTGATATGCTGACCACCGGCACCGCTGGAACGGTACGTATCAATTCGCAGATCATCCTCATTGATCTCAATATCAAGATCTTCCTCGATATCCGGCATAACATCGCAGGACGCGAAGGATGTCTGACGTTTACCCGCCGCATTAAATGGTGAAATACGGACAAGACGGTGAATTCCCTTCTCACTCTTCATATACCCATAGGCATTCTCTCCCGCAATTTCCACTGTTACAGACTTGATACCGGCCTCTTCACCATCCAGATAATCCAGCACGGTGGTTGTAAAGCCATGCTTCTCAGCCCATCTTGTATACATGCGGAACAACATGCTGACCCAGTCGCAGGCTTCTGTACCACCGGCTCCGGCATGCAGTGTGACGATGGCATTGTCTCCATCATACTCTTCCGAAAGCAGTGTTTTAATTCTGA